>NZ_CEXWTU010000287.1:0-5320 GCF_982758155.1 Marinagarivorans sp.
TTGGAGTTCTTTATGCCCCACACAGCAATTTGACGAGTGCCTGTCCTCGATTATTTGATTATTATGGTGCAATCAGCGAAAACCTTCCACCGATACTTGCTCGATTAAATATCGATATTGATGCTTGGCTGCTACAAACGCAGCATTTTGAACAACACTATCAAACTTTGTTCGCTAAGCGCAGGAAAAAGCGCGCCGCTTAGCCTCAGCGACTTCAATTACAATTCTGCGGCACCAAGAACCATCACTCCTGCGTCAATAAATAACCCCAAGGCATTAGCTTTGGGGTTAATGTGTATTTTGGGGCTATGGGCGAAAAATTCATGAAGGTAGGTGAGGTCTAGTATTTCTACTGAATATTGAGTGTCTTTATTTTTTGGAGAGTGCCTGTCCTGCATTATTTTTTCCTTGCGCTTTTACTCAACTAAACTAACGTTTATGAACAACTACTGCAGTTTTCTTAATCGAGAGGAAAGTTAACATGAGATACCTTCATGCAGCAATCGGGCTATTTGTTGCTATGCAAAGCGCTAGCCTAATTGCGGATGTAGAAATTAAAGGGTTCGCCACACTCGCTGCGGAAAAGATGGTATCCAGCGACGGTACACTCAAGGTTGAAGATGACGAGATCGATTTCGAGGAGGGGTCTCTCCTTGCTTTGCAGGTGTCGAGCCAGGTCAACGATAAAGCTAAAGTCGTCGCGCAGATTATGGCGCGAGGAGAAGATGCTTGGGAGCCAACCTTTGAGTGGGCCTACTTAAGTTATGACGTTAATCCAAATTTTAAAGTGCTCGCGGGTAAACAGAGGGTGCCTTACTTTGCCTACTCAGACTATCTAGATGTGAGCTTCGCGTATCACTGGTTAGAGCCACCAGAAGTCTTCTATCTTACAAGCAGTGATTCGGTGTCTGGCTTGGGCGTTGTTTATACTCACCGCTTAGGCATTTTTGATTCGCGCCTTCATGCGGTTTTAGGTAATAGTTCATCCGAAACCGATATCGGTGGAGGCCAAATGGCCGATGTTAAGGCGGACAATCTTTACTCATTCGCTTGGAGCCTAGGATATGACTCATTGAACGTGCGAGCGGCTTACACGGTCAGCGATATTCGCCTGGGCGTAACGGCGGTTAACGAGTTAGCGCAGGGCTGGGAGCAGGCCGGATTCCCTCAGTTTGGTAGCCAGATAAGAATCGATGACAAAGACAATGAGGCCGAATTCTTGAATTTAGGTGTGACCTACGATAATGGTCAGTACCTATTTGCCGCGGAGTATTCCGAACTGGGTATTGAAGGTAGCTTCGTGAGTGATGATATTAAGCAGTACTATGTCAGCGGCGGTTACTATTTTGGCCCTGTGCTGTTGCACGCAACCTACGGCGAAACTGACCGAAAAGCACCTTCAACGGACTTTTTAGATATTGTACCAAGAGGCTTTGGTTTAGAGCCGTTGATTTTTGGTACTCAAGGGCTTTTTGCGACCTCAGAGCTTGAGCAGGACTTTCAGGTTTTGGGCGTGAAATGGGATTTTGCTCCTTTACTGGCTTTGAAGCTGGATGTTAATCGGCTTACCGATAAAATCACTGATGACGATCAAACGCTTGTTCGCCTCGGTATTACTACAGTCTTTTAGGAGCCGGTCATGAATATTAAAAAATGTATTGCAGTGATGTCGTTGGTGCTTTTGTGTCTTTCTGGTGCCAAAACAATGGCGGAGACAGCAGTTGTTGTGCACCCATCAAATAATTCGGAGTTCAGTAAAGAGACCGTAAAGCGATTATTTCTAGGGAAAGATAAAGCCTTTTCTAGTGGAGAGGTGTCCGTGCCGGTCAATGTTGGTATTTCTGAAGATATTAGGGTTAGTTTTGATAAAAAAGTGCTTACAAAGACATCCAACCAAATTAAAGCTTATTGGTCAAAGCTGGTTTTTACCGGTAAAGACGCGCCGCCTATAGAGGTTGATATTAATGAAGTAAAGGACCTTATCGCGGCTAATCCAAATATGATTGGCTATATCCCTAGCTCTGAAGTGGATTCAACTGTGCGCGTTGCATACACATACTGATCGGGTGTTCAGTCATTCATAATGAGTGACTGCTTCTTTTGCGCGGTGAGTGCCAAGGGGCCTGTAAACTGAGTTAAATCACTGTTCGGGTATTGACTCTTATTAGTTGCTAAATGAATTAACCTTCGTTATGAACAATGGGTTTTTATTGATCGTATTTTCAGGTAGTTAGAAAGGTGTAAAACCTGATCGGCCTGCTTATTTTGCTAATTCATTCTATTATTTGGGTGTAAGTTGATGTCTATCCGCTGGAAGATATATTCAATCGCGCTAGTGAGTGTCATTGCCTTTGGCGCCTACCTCGCGTTTAACCTTTGGGTAAATAGCAGTAATGCTAAGTTGTTGGCGCAGGCTAAAGATGTCTATTACCCCATACTGGAAAAAGCGAATGAAAACTCGGTTCGCTTGGATCGAGTGGATGAGTTACATACGACAGGTGTCCTAACGGGTGAGCAGGATTATATCGAGTCGGCTGAAAATACTGCTCGCAAGCTGGTGGATGGCTTCCGAGCAATTGCCGAATTGGAAGTTGAAAGAAAAGACGATATTCATAGGATTATTGAAGCTTTCGATAGCTATTACGAGGCTGCGAACGTTATCGCTAGGGAGATGCTTCAAGAGGACATTGATTTTAAGGTTGTCAAGGAAAGAGCTGGTGAAAAGGAGAAGTATTTGGATCAGGTTACACAGCTGACTGAGGAATATATTACCTATGCGAATGATTCCTTCAAGCATAAAATTGAGGTTGTTAACGAAAATAATGATGACCTTCTGAATTACGGGGTATTAATCTGGGTTGTTAGTATGATATTGCTCAGCTTCGTGGTTCATACCATCGCGAGTATCATTCTGAAGAAAATTGATGATGTGTCGAGCTCTATTCGTGAAATAGTCGCCGGTGGCGAGAAAGAAACCAAAGAAGTATTGGTCACTTCGAATGATGAAATCGGAGAATTGGCGAAGAATTTTAATCAATTACTCGCCAATATCAGGGAAAAGACCAACGATCTTATGGCCCTGATGCATAATATGCATCAGGGTCTATTTACAATTACCCGCGACGGGGTTATTCATAAAGAGTATGCCCATTATTTGGAAGAAATATTCTCTACCAATAGTGTTGCAGGCAAGCCTTATGGTGACTTGCTGTTTGCCAAATGTGATATCGGTGTTGATGGGCGTGATCAGGCCGAGTCGGCAGTGAATATGTTGTTAGCCAGTGAGAAGATGATGTGGGACTTCAATTCTCATTTGTTGCCGAAAAGCTATTCGATTAGTGAGCCGGATAACCCTGAGTGTAAAAAAGCGTTAGAGCTGGATTGGGACCCAATCATTGCTGATGGTGTCGTTGATAAGGTGATGGTGACGGTCAGGGATGTTACTGAGTTGCGCTTAATTCAAGAGAAAACAAGAAAGCAAGAGCAGGAACTATCGATAATCGGTGAAGTACTACAAGCCACACCGCAAAAATTTAAGGCTTTCTCTGCTAATGCAAAAGAGTTACTAGCAAAGAATGAGGCCCTCGTGTCGGCAACCGAAGGTTGGGACAATGAAGTGGTGCGAAC
The DNA here is from genome assembly GCF_982758155.1 of Marinagarivorans sp. Taxonomy (NCBI): domain Bacteria; kingdom Pseudomonadati; phylum Pseudomonadota; class Gammaproteobacteria; order Cellvibrionales; family Cellvibrionaceae; genus Marinagarivorans; species Marinagarivorans sp. The sequence goes on from NZ_CEXWTU010000287.1 coordinate 3,628, forward strand.
GCTATTTGCTAACATGCATACCATCAAGGGCAATGCTAGGACCTACGGCTTTGAGCAGATTACTAATTTAGTGCACAGAGCAGAGTCGACCTACGACAAGCTACGCACGTCTTCAGAGCCAGTCTGGAATCAGTCACATTTGCTGGATGAAATTGCTACAGTGAAGGCTGTTATTGCTAGTTATGATCGACTAGTTGAGGAAAAACTCTCTAGTCTATCGGCTTCCAAATCTAACGCTCAGGCCGAGGCTATAGAGCTTACCCGTCCTCTTTTTAATAATCTTATTGATCGCTTGCGAGGTTTCTGTAGTGGCGATGAAGGCAGACACATAAAGACACTTTATAATGAGGTGGTAAGCTGTGGGACAATGGATTTGGCCAGCTTACTTCAAGGGCAGATATTATCGTTGCCTTCGGTTGCTCAGCAGCTTGAAAAGCCAGCACCGAATGTCCATATCGAAGCTGATGAGGTGCGAATATTTAACCAATTTGATGATGTGCTGAATAATGTATTTATGCACTTGTTTAGAAATGCGTTAGATCATGGCATAGAACCCCCATTGGAGCGCCTTGAGAAGCAAAAGCCAGAGTCGGGCAGTATTTACTTAAAGGCGCGACGACAAGCCAACGGTGCAGTGGTTACCGTAAGCGACGATGGGCGCGGTTTGAACCTCAATGCCATAAGGCAAAAGGCGGATAAACAAGGCGTTTTGCAGGCCGGCCAAGAGATTGAGGCGCAAGATTTGGCTGAGCTTATATTCAGCCCCTATTTATCGACGGCCGGCCAAGTAACGGATATTTCCGGTCGCGGTGTCGGTATGGATGCTGTCAGGTCGATGCTGAAAGAGCAAGGCGCTGATATCGCCATAGAGCTCAAGCATTCATCTAAGGGGGCGGATACTTTGCCAGCTAATGTTGGTACTCCTTTTGAATTTGTCATTAGCCTACCGGATTCAGTGGTTGTAAACCTGCAATAGGCGCAAGATCCGTTGGTAAATCTGCTGGCCAGAATAAAAAGGGACAGGCGCTGCTAGAAGAGTGGTCAGAGCAAAAAATAATGCAGGACAGGTAATAATGCAGGACAGGCACTCCAAAATAATAACGACAGCCAAAAATCAGTAAAAACACTAGACCTCCCCTACTTCAAGAAACTTCTCGCCCATAGATCCAAAACGCACAATAACCCCAAAGCTAATGCCTTGGGGGTATTTGTTGGTGCAGGAGTAATGGTTTTTAGTGCCGCAGAATTGTAATTGAAGTCGCTTCGAACTAAGCGGCGCGCTTTTTCCTGCGCTTAGCGAATAAAGCATGATAGTGCTGCTCAAAATGCTGTGTTTGCAGCAGCCAAGCATCGATGTCGGTATTTAATCGAGCAAGTATCGGTGGAAGGTTTTCGCTGATTGCACCACGTTTATCGTCGCGGATAATTCGCCCCGTCCAGTCAACCAAATTAATATAATCAATTTGGCCAAATATAATGCCTGTTTGTTCAGTAGCCTTTAGGTTGCCCTCGAACTTAAGTAATGGTTTGAGCGGTAAGTCGAAATGACGAATAGATTCAAGTGCGGTTTGTTGCTTAACTGATGCGGCCAAATTAAAGGTGGGATGAATGCGCTCTTTGATACTGGTAAAGCCTGAAGCTTCTGGCGTATCAGCCATGCAAGCTCGAACAGGGTTGAGGTCAACGTAGGCCA
>NZ_CEXWTU010000288.1:0-5255 GCF_982758155.1 Marinagarivorans sp.
ATATTTTCGCCTCGCCAAGCAAGCACCCACAAACCCAAACTCCAGCAACTTATTCAGTTCACGCCCCTAAACCGGTTAGATTTACAAATTGAACATTACTTTACAAGCAGCCTGATGGTCATTGTCGAAACGACAACAAATACCCCCTTAGTTTGATATCATGCCGCCCGCTCCAGAACGCGTATAGGTTAATGCGCAACTACGTATTCATTACCTAAAGCAAATATACTCAGAATGGGTAGCACTCAATTTTTTTATTCATATGAAGTATAAGTATCAGCAACCCAAAAGCTCGGCAGGCGATACATTGCCTATACTTAATTTTAAACCAACCCAATATAGCCTCGCCCCTTACTTGGGTAAAGTCTTGGTACATATCCACTACAGTAGTCTTTCATATGATGTATAAAATCACTTTAAGCTTGTTAATGTTTTCCCTCTTAAGCTGCCAATCCCATAAAAACACAATCACTAAAGTGAAAGTTTTAGCGCTATTTAATGAGGTCAAAACGCTGTATCTCGCAGGTAATATTGACGAGATGATGAACTACTACACCGATGACATTATGGTCATCGCTCATATTACAAGACCAACGGGAATTAAGGACGCTAACATTAATATGTCGCTCAAGTTTTCCAAGGAAAAATATAGAGCGTTAGTCGACAGCGTCAATGATAAGGCGACCGCCCACAGTTATGACGTTGAGAATTTAAATATTGTGATTGGCGACGATGTAGACTCTTCGTCGGCCTCTTATAACGCTACCGAGAAATTTGAAATGGAGGGTGAAACCATAGTAACCAAAAGCTTTGTGGAGGTTTCATTTGCGATGACAGAGGAAGGGAAATTACTGGTTTCGGCGATGAGCGTCACCGAGGAATAGCGACTGTAACGCTGCTATCCCTTCGCGGCACACAAAGAATAAGTAACCTGACTGTACAATAATATAAACATCCTACCGTTATAGGGGCGCCCCTTAGTGCCGAATCCCAATATCAGGCGAGCGAATAATATCGCCCTCGCCAGTCAATACGGCAAACTCGCCTTTTTTCTCGTGCTTAATGACGGGGATAATATTGCTTAAATCACTGCGCCGCACAAAAGCCAATTGCCAGCCAAAATATTCCATGGTCTGCAAGGCGTCGAGTTGCGGGGTGTTTAGGTAAAGGTCGATGCTGTCGGGAATTGGCTCCATGCCGACCCTGCGTTCGTCCTCTTCTACCTGATACTGATGACCGAGGTACTGATTTTTTTGTTTCGGGGCGGCTTCAATGGTTGTACTGTCTAACATAAGTTACTCCTTTAAATGGGGCACATTTAAATCCCCTAATACCAATATTGTCGCTATGACTATCTTTGTCAAAAAGCATTTTGTCATAGTAAAAAACGGTGTAATTTCCTTTATTGATAACACTCTAAAATCGTTTCGTTATGCCTCGTTTACGAATGCATTAACACCACAACGATCAACAGTATTACTCCTTTTTCATTTTAGGGCCGAGGAAAAAATACTTTATCCAATAATACTTGCCTCCTGCCTCCTCAGCAGCGTTGCTCAAAGCGTTACATGCCCCGGCATGCGCCCCTTCGAGCGCCTTGCTGAGAAAGCAGGAGCCCTCGTCTAATTGGACAAACTATTATTGCCTCGCCCCTTACACTTTTCAGTCTCTAAAACAGCCAATGTGTCACTATTCTGGCAATTACTTCATTTAAGCCTAGGCTATAACCACCTCGCGATGAATAACATCTTGGTATATAGCCACCGTTTGATTATTCTAATTACTTGTTGACAGACCAACTGGTCTGTCGTGTAATTGCACCCGACCAACTGGTCTGTTTACTTTTACTTCTATACAAGGAGCCCCCCTGTGGAACAGAGTTTTGTCACCCGTTATGCCGAAGCCGTAATCCGTTTTCGATGGTTAATTCTGCTCGCGAGCCTTGCCGTGGTTATCGCTGCCGCCACTGGAGGGAAGAACCTTGCGTTCACCGATGACTACCGTGCCTTTTTCGCCAAAGAGAATCCCCAGCTCGCAGCGTTTGAGGAAATGCAAAATACCTACGATAAGTCTGACAATGTGCTGTTTGTTATCACCCCCAAGGATGGTGATGTTTTTACACCCGCAACACTGGCTAGCCTTCAGTGGTTAACCGAGCAAGCGTGGCAAACCCCCTACTCTACTCGCGTAGATTCCATCACCAATTATCAGCATACCGAAGCCGTTGAAGATGACCTCAGCGTGGCCGACTTAGTCCTAGATGCCGATACACTCTCGCCGGCAGAGCTTAAGTCCATTAAAAACATTGCCATCAACGAACCCCTATTAATTAAGCGCTTAATCGACAATACCGGCACCGTTACCGGCGTGAATGTTACGTTACAGCTGCCCGGAAAAGCCTTAACCGAAGTGCCCGAAGCCGCCGCCTTTGTGCGCGATTTAGCCGAGCAACTTAAGGCCCGCGATAACAACTTGGAAGTGCGCCTAAGCGGCATTGTGATGATGAATGCCTCGTTTGGCGAGGCCGCACAAGGCGACATGATGACCTTGGTACCACTGATGTTTTTGGTCGTCATTGTTGTGCTCGGGTTTTTGCTGCGTAGTGTCAGCGCTACCATTGGCACGGTGCTTATCATTATGTTGTCCATCGCTGGTGCAATGGGTATTTTTGGCTGGATGGGTTTAAAGCTCACCCCCCCTACCGCTTCCGCCCCAACCATTATATTAACCATGGCCGTTGCCGATGCCGTGCACTTACTGGTGACCTTTTTATGGGGTATGCGCAACGGCGGTTTAAATAAAGAGCAAGCCATGATCGAGAGCTTGCGTGTGAATATGATGCCCATATTCCTAACGTCTATCACTACCGCGCTCGGCTTTTTAAGCATGAACTTTTCTGAGGTACCGCCTTTAGCCCACCTCGGCAACATTGTGGCACTGGGTGTGACTTTAGCGTTTATTCTTAGCGTTACCTTCTTACCGGCACTGGTTGTTTTGTTGCCCATAAAAGTCAAACCTCAAGCGGCACAAAGAAACTATGGCACCCGCTTAGGTGCACTGGGTGCGCTCGTTATTCACCGTCGCAAGCCACTGCTATGGGGCATGCTCGCCATTAGCGTCTTGTTCACCGCCTTTGTTCCTAAAAACGAAATTAACGATGAATTTGTCAAATACTTTGATGAAAGCGTGCCTTTCCGTGTTGATACCGACTATGCCTCCAAGCACTTGGTTAGCCCTTACACCATTGAGTACTCATTTAAGTCCGGTGAGCCGGGCGGTATCGCAGAGCCCGCGTACTTGGCAAAAGTACACGCCTTTTCAAAACACTTAGAAAGCTACCCTGAAGTCAGCCACGTTTTCACCTTAACCGACACCATGAAGCGCCTCAGCAAAAGCATGCATGGTGATGACCCCGCTTACTACAAGCTGCCCGAATCTCGCGAACTCGCTGCTCAGTACTTGTTACTGTATGAAATGTCTTTGCCGTACGGCCTTGATCTCAACAATCAAATTGATGTGGATAAATCGTCAACGCGCATCACCATGTCTACGGTCAGTTTGAGTAGCAATCAAGTGCTGGCGTTAGAGCAATCCGTTAATCAATGGTTGGCACAAAACGCCCCGGAATACACCGTTGATGCCGCTAGCCCCAACCTGATGTTTGCCCATATCGGTGTGCGCAATGCTCACAGTTTATTGGGTGGCACAACCATCGCTTTAATACTGATCTCTTTCATTTTAATCCTGGCCTTGCGCTCCTTCAAAATTGGCATGATCAGCTTAATTCCAAACCTTGTCCCCGCCGGTATCGCCTTTGGAATTTGGGGCCTAGCCAACGGCCAAATAGGAATGAGTGTCTCGATTGTGGCCGGTATGACTCTCGGTATTGTGGTTGACGACACCGTGCATTTTTTAAGTAAGTACTTACGCGCCCGCCGCGAAAAAGGTTACAACGCACAAGAAGCCTGCCTGTATGCCTTTACCCATGTAGGCCAGGCCTTAGTCGTCACCACGCTAGTACTGGTTGCAGGCTTTTCGGTATTGGCACTATCAACCTTTAAGCTCAACGCCGATATGGGCATTGTTACGGCCCTAACCATCGCGATTGCATTGATTGTGGATTTCTTATTATTACCGCCACTGCTAATGGCCTTGGATAAAGGTAAGTACCTTCAAACCGGAAACCACAGCGCCCCCCAACAAAGCGACTCCGCACATTTAGGCCGCACCGAGAACTCTGCCGCCTAATCCCCAACGCAACATATGCCGTACCCAGGGTGCGGCACTGTGCCCCGCGCGGGCGCATTAACGTTTACATTATGGAGCTATCTTATGAAAAGCATGAAAAACATGAAAAATTTTAAAAACCTTTTTACCCCCATAACAACACTCGCAGCCGCCTGCGTACTTAGCCTTGGCGCCTTAACCGGCGGCCAAGCCTGGGCAGAAGATAATGCCAAAAAAGGCCTAACCATCGCCACCGAAGTACAAGTGCGTGACAGCGGTTGGGGCGATAGCCACGCCACCATGGAGATGACACTCACCAACAAACAAGGCCGTAGCAGCCAGCGCAAACTGGAAATGCAAACCCTTGAAGTTGAAAACGATGGCGATAAAACGTTAACCATTTTTCACGAGCCGCGCGATGTTAAAGGCACTGCCTTTTTATCCTTTTCGCACGCACTCGAAGCCGACCAGCAATGGCTATTTTTGCCCGCACTCAAACGCGTAAAACGCATTAGCTCGTCCAACAAGTCGGGGCCATTTTTAGGCAGTGAATTTGCCTTTGAAGACTTGTCGTCACTGGAGATCGAAAAATACAGTTATGAATTTCTACGCGACGACACCCTGGGCGAATACCCCGTTTTTGTTGTGAAATACGTACCACAATACGATCACTCGGGTTACCAACACCTCGAAGTGTGGATCGACCAAAAAGAATACATCATCCGCAAAACTGAATATTTCGACCGCAAAGGTTCACACCTCAAAACCTTAGAGTTCAACCAATACCAACAATACCTCGACAAGTATTGGCGCTCGATGGAGTACATCGTGCAGAACCACCAAACGGGCAAGCGCACCACGCTCAACTGGACCGATTACAGTTTCAAAACCGGTATTGATGAAAGTGATTTTAGCCAAAGCGCACTAAAACGCGCCCGCTAATCAGGGGCGAGGCAATAATAGTTTGTCCAATTAGACGAAGGCGCCTACTTTCTCAACAAGGCGCTCGAAGGGGCGCATGCCGGGGC
>NZ_CEXWTU010000289.1:0-5166 GCF_982758155.1 Marinagarivorans sp.
TACTCAGCTACAAAAAAAGCCTTCCCGGATAACCGGCAAGGCTTTCAAATGCTCCCCTTGTAGGTTCTCGTTCGAACCGATTTTGGAATGATCTCAAGAAGTTTATGGAATAAAAAAACCACTCATATTGAGTGGCTTTTTTGATTTATTTTATAAACTTCTCTACACTTCCGTCATCAAATACTCTAAAGAGAAGCCTTCCTTTTCCAGAAGTTGATTCGTTAACTTCTTGCCCAAGTAGGTTAATGATTTTTACAAGCGATTTGTTGTTTAAATTATCAAACTCTAAATCCTCAGTTTGAATTACGATAGAAGAAGCAACATTAATAGCATTAACCTCATACACTTCAGATCCTTCAGTCCATACTTTAATTTTCAGGTTACTAATTAAATCATTGTCTAACACTTTAAAAGATGTTTTCTCACTGACATACATTCCATCCTTATTAGGGCTAATTTCATCATTACCCCATAATGTTAAAACAGTAACAGGTGAGGTGTATTTCGCACAACCAATAATTTTACCCAACTCATCATATGCTACAATTTCAGCATGGTTACTTGGAAGTTTATCCCAAGCATTATCAGGAATTATAACAGTCATATTATTGTCAGTATGAATTGGGGCTTTACACCATGATGTTTGAGTATTAATTGCAGGTAAAGCAGTAATTCTATATTCAGTATTATTGCCAAAATAAACTAAGGTGTCAGCTTCAACTAATTTAATCTGGTAACCTTGTCCGGGAACCATATCACCTATACCATTATAATTCCAATCAGGTAAATAAGCTAATCCGAGATAGTTTTTTGCAATTAGCAGATTCCCAGTTTCATTTAATACAGCTAAAACATTACTAGCATCAGCTGCTACAGTTCTTAAATAACTTATCATACTCCAGCCACTTGGAAGATTTAGAGGGTGATTTTCGGGATAAACATAACCTCCAGATAATGTTAATGATTGAGGGCTACTTAATTTAATTTGATACCCCTCGGTATTATTTAAATCTCCAATACCATTGTAATTCCATTCAGGTAAATAGGCCATACCTAGGTAATTCTTCACCAAACTAACTTGATCAATAATTTGAGAAAAAACGTTAGGGGTGCTAAAATCATCTAGTATTATATTTAATGAAAACATAGACCAACCACCAGGTAAATTTAAAGTTTGATTAACGTTAGTATTCAGAGCCAATAGAACGCTCATTCCATTAACTGCGTAGTTTCCAAGATTAAAATTAGGAGAAAATGTAGGCATTGTATTGAAAGATTCGAGCTCAGATGTTTTCCAAACTTTCAAAATAAACGTTTCTCCTTCAGTAAATCCATCTTTTTCTGGCGTAAATGGATCATCACCCCATGCTGTAAGACTATTATTTTGTCCGGTCCATATTGTTTTCCCTCCACATCTTAAATTACCATCTTGATCATTGAAGAAAATTCCAATAAAATCTCCATATAATAATGCTTCTTCACCAATATATGGATTAAATTCAGTGAGCATAATAGAGTGAGAGTTACCTGTATTTTCAACATGCCATGTTGGACTTGGCATTCCATTAAATTCTTGTAATGAACTAAAACCATTTGTTGCAAAATATTGAGAATTTGTAAAATTGTTAAAGAAAATAGACTCTCCAAAATATTCTCTTCCCTCAGAATTATTATACACACCAATAGTAATTAAATCATTTTCAAAGAAACCATCCTTCTGCTCAGTATCAGGATCATCCCCCCAAACTGGAATTACAACTTGTGTCTCTTGCCAAATAGTATAACCACCACATTTTAATTCACCAGTTGATTCATCCATATAAAAAGCACCAATAAAATCACCAAAACTAATTTCAGACTCATATAGGTTGAAAATGGTAGAATCTTGAATAAATAGAGAATGATTACTTCCGGTTATGCCATAGGTCCATGGAATACCACCACCAACATCAAAACTAGCTGACGCAGAGCAGCCTGAACCATCAGTAACTTCTATTAGATAATTACCTGCGCATAAATTAGTCGCATTTTGAGTAGTCTGATTGTTGTCGTCATACCATTGGAAGCTATAATCTTCACCACCACCAGAAATTGTTGTAAGGATTTCTCCCTGACACTGTCCTAGATCATCATCAATAACATTTGCTTCAATAGTTATCTCGGAAGGTGTTTCAAGAACAATGTCTAAACTTTCACTACAGCCATCCTCATTTGATACTATAACTGTATAAGAATCATTAGGTATGTCATATAAAGTAGACGTATTTTGACCATTAGACCAATCAAAATTGTAGTTATCTGCAGGATAGACCGTGATTGAAACATCAGCATCATTTGTAATACAGCTTATATTAGAAATAGCTGCTATAACCTCTATTTCAGGACAATATTCACATGAGCCATCATCTTCAGTGATGTTTGAGTTGTAGTTTAACGCTAAAGAATCCGTACAACCAGGTGCACAATTCGCTTCATAATAAGCGTTTATTGCATTTCCAGAACTACAATTCTCGCCATTATCAGCATAACTTAATCCAAATGAATTAATAACATAATTTGGAAAACCTCCTAGCGGACAGCATGAGTTTAAAAACGGATTACCATAAACATATACTGATTCTAGTTGCCAATTAAATTCATTATAATTATCAGATAATGTAGATCCACTAATAGATGTTAAACTTTCGTTTTCAGCTATCTGAAGCATTGTGTGAATATCAAAATCACCAATTCCATTAATGGTTTGAAGGTTGTTATTACCAATGATATCAATATATGTTAATCCATCAACCATCAAATTAATACTTTCAATTTCAGTATTCACAATGATTATCATATCCATAAAATGATTTGGTAATAATAAATTCAATTCGCCAATTGATGAATTATCTTGTATTTCAATACCTTCAATACTAGTTTGAATTGATAATAGTGAATTAATAGTTTCAGAGGTAATATTACCTCCTTGAATAGTAAGCCATCTTATGCCTGTATTGCTGTATAGTGGAGATAAATCTGAAACAGAAGAGCCTTCAATTCTAAGCTCTTCGATATAAGAGCATGATTCTAAACCATCAAAAGACGAAATGTCAAAAGTAGGTACACCGTCTATATCGAGATTAATATTAATCGACGTAATTAAGTGTGCTTGCTCAATATTAAGTGAATCATTTACAATGACATCCGGATACTCTGTCTGAAGATAATTAAGTAATTCAGTATCCGGGATATAAGCAGTGCGGGGGATACATGACCCATCATCATGAGTTGCAAGATCATTAAAGTTAGGAGCAAGTGGGAAAGTACATCCACTATGAATTAAATTAACAGTGTAATCTTCTGTCTCTCCCTGATAATTATTTACTTCTATACAACTACTATTTGGACTAAAATATTGATTTTGGAGATATGTTACTACTCTGAGTCTAGTTTCGCCTCCTGGAGCATTTATTTCAGTAAAGTTTGGCATATTTACTCCAAAATAATAATTAGCTGTTCCACTTTGGTTGCCAGTTTGGTATGATATCAGTAGCTCATTATCATCCATAAAATCAAAATCCATATTAAAGTCAACATAAATTTCAATTATCTTATTTGATGAATTGTTATTAACTAATTGAGCATAACAATTATATGTTTGATTAGAGATTAAATCAACTTCTATTTCAGTTCGATTGGAATAAGTGGATGAACTAGTAGAACTTCCGGGAGTGTAGCCACTATCTATATCTCCTAGAACAAATCTGTTAATACTGTGACTTGAATTTGATTGACCATTAGGTATGCAGTATTCAATATCTCCATTATATTCACAAGAACCATCATCAATAGTAGCCTCTGGATTATAGTTTAAACCTAACTCATCAGTACATCCAATTATCTCCTGCTCATACTCACAAGATCCATCATCAATAGTGGCCTCTGGATTATAGTTTAAACCTAACTCATCAGTACATCCAATTATCTCCTGCTCATACTCACAAGATCCATCATCAATAGTGGCCTCTGGATTATAGTTTAAACCTAACTCATCAGTACATCCAGATATTTCAACATCATTTTGACTCCAATTTAAAAATGGAGATGATGAGTAATTCCAAGAAAAAGAATAACCGCCTCCATCTGAACTACAATTAAACACTTCTCCAGAAGACACTTCGATGAATTGATTATCTTCTGTAAATATTCTTAATGATAAAACATCTCCATCTACACATCCTTCTGCTTCCTCAGTGGAGGTATCGTCTTTTACGAAACAAGTAATAGCAGTATATGGAGAAGTATATCTAGAAGCACCTAATAGCTCACCTTCAACATTATATATTCCTATATCAGAATTTTCTGGAGGGATATTTAACCAAGACGCATCACTTAACACATAGGTTAAACCTGTACCCGCCATACCAGGCACTACATCTAAATTAATGGCAGTAGAGTTTGTAAAATCCATGGTGGACTCTGGACATTGATCTTGATATGAGTGATACGTAAACTGTGAAATTGGTCCTGTTACATATCCATGTCCAGGAATCAAATCACCAATCTGATCAATAACTCCTGGAATAAATATATTGCCTTTGTAGTCTCTTAGCCAAAATATATTCGAAACACATTGGACAGGAATAGAATCTACTCTTGGATAAGAGATGAAATTGAGATTTGATTCGGAGTCAATATTTACATCTTCAGGAGAAATTAATTGACCCGTAATGTTCAAAGTAATTGGATTTAATGTTTTGATAGCGTAAGCCTCTGAATGGTTTACATCACCAATACCATCAAATTCAAATGCAGGTAAATAAGCTCCTCCTAAATAATTTTTAATTATAATAACATCATCTGAAACATTATCAAATAGAGTCCCAATAGTAAGACCACTACTAGGATATGTGTTTACAGAAAACAATGACCATCCTTGAGGAAATGATAAAGTCTGAGTGTGACTTTCTTCTTGACCACATACTGTAAAACTCATAGTAAACAAAAGAGCAAATAGTAAAATAAATTTTTGTGTAAAGTTTTTCATTGTAAAGGGGGTTAAGTATTTTATCATATCAAATATACAAAATAAAAAGGTCAGGTTATTTTTAAAAATAACCTGACCTATAATACTCCTCCTCTAGGGCTCGAACCTTCCCGGACGTCCGGGACTGATTAAGCACGATT
>NZ_CEXWTU010000290.1:0-5150 GCF_982758155.1 Marinagarivorans sp.
TGAGAAAACAGGCGCCCTCGTCTAATTGGACAAACTATTATTGCCTCGCCCCTTAAGTTGTCACAGAGTGACGCATGATGCGGCGATGCAAGGGTGCTTCGCCCCAGGGGTTACGCGAACCACTCAAGCCTACTAATTCGCCAATACCGGCTTTCCATGATTTAACGGATAAACCATCGGTCGTATCAGCGTTAGGGATTAAGCCGCCTCTATCGGTAATACCGGTGGATTTACCGCCTACTACGTTATCGCTGATCACAATAGTGCTTAAGTGTGGGCCGTGATTGTTAATCAGTGGAATACGCGAATGCTCAGAAACAAACACAATCGTCAGGTTCATATCATCACGGCCTAACATACGGTCGCAGAAAGTGGCTAAACCCGCTTCCATTAGCTTAAAGTAACCACGTGAGCGTGAACCGTCGTTATCGTCATGAGTATCCCAGTAGGTACCGCCGCCTTCGCCTACAGCCACTACGTTTACGCCACTGCGGAATAAGCCTTCGGCCACTTTAAGCTTTTGGCCAACGCCGGGTGCCATAGCATAGGCGCTTTCAATTTCAGCGGCATTAAGCTCTACTGCCGGCGCTGCCATTGAGGCCGCTAAACCGCCGTAGCCATCGAGTGCACTGGCAAGGTTAACGCGGTTTCGAAAGCCCTCCTCAGTAAATGTGTTTGCCGTGCGCTCAATGATTTTGCCCATAGTAGGGCGGTGTTCTTTAGGTAGAACATCACCCACGCCATTTAAAGTTGCAAGGGCAGAGCTAAGGCTGGAGACGGGCTCGAGTGCAACACCGTTAACATTCGTGCCGTCATTGGCACCCATGACGCCACCAACGCGGGCACACTTGATTGGGCTATTGCCGCCCATACCAGCAGCGAGTGCCTGAGCTAAACCGCCTTCTGGGCTCTTCCAAAAATGGTGTGCCGAGTTATGGTTGGATGCGCCTACAGTACCCAAGCAGCCAAAGCGGTCCCAGGCTTTTTGTGGTAGACCACCCCAGGATTCGACGTCGTAGCTGATTTCATCGAGTATTTGAATGGGTTTGCCTACTTGGTTACCCTCGTTAGAAAAGCCAAAGCTCATTTCAGCTGCGGTATTCCCTGCAAAAGATGCAGCTGATGTCATCATTGGCGCATAACCGCCGTTCATCATCACTAAAAGTAGGCGTGATGGCTTGCCATCGACCATGGCTGCAGGTAATTGAGCTTGTGCTGAAAGTGGGAGCCCGGCCATGCCGGCGACACCCATTGCGCTTGCGCCTTGTATGAATTGTCGTCTATTAAACATTGTTAATCTCCCAATTAAAATGTGATTGCGGGTAAGGCAACCATCATAGATACACAGGCATATACAGCTTGTGTTTTAGCATTGTTAAGCTCGTCGGCGTCAATTAAGGCTACATCGGCGCAGGCTTGCAGTTCGGTGGCGGTGGCGGGGCGTAACCACATGCGATTGGCCCAGTCGGCACACGCATTTTTGAGGCTTGCGTCATTGATGGCAGGTAAGTTGGCTTCATCTTCACAGCCTTGTAGAGCCGCATTGACTAATACGTTAAGTGCGGATGCGCCCAACTCACCTTCGGTATGCCAAAACTCTGGTGCTGGCTTAAAGGCTCCACGAGAGCCGGCTAATACACTAGGAACACTGCCAAAAATACGATCAAAGTCGGTGGTAAACATGTCGTACGTTTTAAGCCTACGTGTATCTTGGCCGGTACGGTTTTCTGTTGTTACTTTTACGCCACCGTCTATGCCATTTTTATTGGTTAGGGCCCATTGGTTAACGGTATTCCAAATGTAATCTGCGGCTTGATCTGCGCACTCATTTTCGATGCTGCAAAGGCTTGGGTTAAGCTCGCCAGAGGTAGGTGGCATTTCATCATTGATGTATTGACGTAATCCGAGCCAGGTATCGCAGTTTTCACACTGAACAAATATCTCGGCTTCAGCGCCATGGCAGATATTGCACGTAAGGCTAGCGCTGGTATAGGCTAATCGGCCCTTTTCAACGCGCACCGCACGAACGCTATCGTCTACTTGATCAGCGATAGTGCTACCTTCATTGCCATACCCGCTTAATATATAAGCTGCTGCATCGCGTGCGCAGTCACCTACGCAGTTACCCGGTGCACCAAATGGCATGGCAGCCTCTAGGTACTGAGTAAGGCCTTCCAAGGTACCATCGTGCTTAAGGCTATCGGTAGGGATGGGAGACTGTTGTGGACCTTCGCCCTTGCCGTCAGCGCCATGACATTTTGCACAACCTAAGCTTTCGCTATCATAGAAATTCTTCCCTGCGGCTAAGTCAGGGGTGTTTGATGCTGTAGAACTTGCCACGCTAGAAGAGGAATCCAGCGAAGAGCTAGGCATGCTCGACGAGTTTATTGCTAGTGATGATGAGCTAGCAACTGATGAAGATGGCGTAGAGCTGGCTTCAGATGAGACTGCTATAGAAGAAACGGCCACTGATGATGAAGCGACAGAAGATACCGCTTGCACTGATGAGGAATTCTCTGATGAGGAACTCCCTGATGGAACAGGGTCAGCTACACAGCCACTAAGTGCAATCGCGAGCGCGGTGCTAGCGAGTAGTTTTGAGTTGCTTAAAAAGGCGCTCATAGGTTTGGCTCCGCCAAAAAATGAAAAGGGCGATGGTATGCGTGTATTAAATAACATGGTTACCCCTCCTCTTTACAAAAGTAATCAGACTCTACAAAGTACTTAACGGCGGTGGTGATATAACCCGACTCTGTAAATGCTTCAACGCAGCCATCAAATACTTCTCTGTCTGGCCCGCGGCGTTCGCGGCCAAAAGAAAACTCAAAAGCAATGGCGCAAGCGTTAGTGAAAAATTCAGGGCGCTCGGCGAGTACGGCAGTTAAGCTTTTAAGGTCTGTGACTGTTTGGCCATAAACTACTTGGCTGTTTGATTCTGCTGGCTTCTCATTGAAATTTTGTGCATCACTAGTTTCGCGGTTTACCCTAGGTAAAATGCTTGCGATGTTATCTAGTCCGTAATCAGATGCCACGTGACAACCGTAGCAAACAGCGTTTGGATCTGTACGGTCACTTTTACCGCTTCCTCCGCTGTTGCTTACAGTGAGGGCCTCGAGGTTCAAGCCGATTTGGTTGTTAAGAATAAGGTAGGCCGTGCGCAGTTTAATGCCTTCCTCTTCGTTGCCTTTGTAGGTTTTTTTCCAGCCCTTATCAGAAAAGTACCCTGAGGCTCTTTGACCGCCAGCGCCTTCTTCCATATCTTGTGGGTTAAAGCCGCCATCGTAGGGGCGATAGCCTTCGGTAAAAAGGTTCTTCCATGGATATTCTGTAGCGTGGCCACTATTTTGCCGAGGCGTAAATAAGTAACGTGTCACTCCCATATATACAGGGTTGTTGTTACGGCCTTCTGCCGGTAGCCAATTCATATGTGCGTTAACAAATTCAGCGAAGTTCTCTTGAAATTCCTCTTCAAGAATCATAGCGTCCACATTGGCAAGCGGATTGGACATTTGTAGTTCTGTTGCGGTAGCGGATCGGCCGTAAAGTGTGCTGTGTAGTTTCTGGCTACATTGCATCGCAGTTTCGGCAAAGCTGGGTGCCACTGAGAGTAATGTTGCAGAAACTGCCAGACGCCCCAAGGGGCCGATAAGCCTTTTAATGGTTATCATGATGGTTTCCTTAATGGTTAGTGCATTTATTGTTGGTTCGCGTTCCGCTAATGGCGATACGCTTAAGTCTTTTCTTGTGGTCTCACGCTGATGTTTTTTGATCATAATAAGAATACAGTTTTCGCTTTTTTTGCAGCATAGCGGGTATGTTTATTATGAAGTGTCGACCTCATCACAAAGTGAGATTCGGTGGTCTTGAAATATTCCTATATGGTGATTTTTTCACAATTGTGCGACTCAGATCTCTCTCGTGAAATCCGCTACAGGCTCCTGAAAATAAAGCGTTCAGGTCATTTTTTTGTCCCGAGTAGACATTCTTACGATTTTGTCCATCGATGTCAGTAATAGTGATTTTTGGTCAGTTTCGCAGGGGGTTTTAGTGGGCTGGCAGAAAACTCGACAATTGTTTGATGCGCCAGTATTCGTTAGAATGCGCACAAATTTTGATCAACCCGTATTTCTCAAATGGACTTCGTTATGCCCTTCGCCCCACGTGCTTTATTTGCCCTTATTTCCTCCGCTGTTTTAGCCACACCCGCCTTCGCGGCGATTAGCGCTGTCGATGATTTTCGTCAGATACCGCAAGATACGGCGGTGGTAATTGATGTGCTCTTCAACGATTCCACCGACCAAGAGGGTTTGAGGATAGTGGGTGATCCGGTTGCTACACATGGTGTGGTAACCCCAGCAGACGGCGGTGGCTTGCGTTACCAGCCGAATGAAGGTTTTTATGGTACCGATAGCTTTATATACACCATTGAAAACAACGCCGGCGAGAGCGATACCGCACAGGTGAGCATCACGGTGGTGGCGCAAGAAGCTGTAGTGCAGGAGGGCGTGGCGCAGGCAGCTAGTATTGCGCAAGCGGCGCCGCAGGCCGCGAACAATGTTATGCAGAGCCACCGTGATGCGGTGTCGTTATTTTTAGATGGCGGCAGTTATGCCTCGGTTAATGATAAGAAAGTTACGCGGGTGAATGGTGCACTGGGTGGTGCGGCAGGGGATAGCGGCTTTGCGTTTGGCGGCGTATTTGCCAGCGTGAACAGGCGCAGTGGCGAGCAAGATGCCGGCGATATAAATAAGGGTGAATTACAAAATGGCTACAAAGACAGCCTCAATGGCGCAACGGTGGGCGCCGATGTGTTGTGGCGCGATAACTGGGTGATGGGCGCCGCTTTGGGTTTTTCGAACCGTACCACTGAATTTTCGGATGTTAATAAAGATGGTAAAGGCGATGGCGACTTTGACATGTCGGACGTCAGCCTTTTAGGTTTTGCCAGCTACCGTGATGATGCCTTTAATGTGCAGGTGCAGTTGGGCTATTCCAGTTTAGATTACAGTTTTGAACATGCCGATAGCGCGGGTAACAATCGTTTCGCTTTTGTGAAAGGGCAGTACGCCTTTCGTAAGGGCGGCTGGCAGTTTATTCCGGGTTTGTCGTTAAACTACCAAAACCAATTTGTTGAGGCTTACGTTGAATAG
>NZ_CEXWTU010000291.1:0-4894 GCF_982758155.1 Marinagarivorans sp.
AATGCACGTTGTCGCTTTGGCTTTGAATTTTCTGTAAGTAGCTTTGCAGTTGTGTTTTTTCTTTGCCTGCGAGCAGGGGGCCATCGGTCACTACGACCGGAATTTTACCGTGGTCGCGTTGAATTTTATGAATAAAATCGACGTAGGTTTTTACGTAGTGTGATTCCGTGGGCGGGGTGCCAGCTGATGCCGAGAAATCGTTGGTGCCTAAAGCTACAATGGCGATATCGGGGTGGTATTGGTTGTGGTCCCAGGTGAATGGTTGGCCATCTTTGGGCACGGCATAATCGTAAAAATCGGGTGCATTAACGCCATCGCTGATGCCATCCCAGGTACGCACTAAGCCTCTACCGCCATAACAGACAAGCTGTACTTGAGCGTTCATCATTGCGGCTAGCTGCATGCCATAACTTTGCTTTGCGCCCCACCAGCTATTATCGCTCTGGCAGGTACTTTCAAGGTTGGCTTGGCGATCGGCGGCTTCACCACAGGTAATAGAATCGCCAATGAGCAGTAATTTGCGTTGGGGCAGGGCGGGGGCATCTAATAATTCGCCGTGGTATAGCGTGAAATTGTACAGGGTCGAGACGCCGTGCCATGTTTCGGAGCGATTCAATAGGGTAATGGTATGGGCGGTACGTTCGGTATTGCCTTCTAAGAGTACGATATCTTCGGCTTTATCGGGCAGCTGAATTAAGCGTGCGGGTTGATCATCGACTTGAACTGAAAAATAACTTTTACCGTGTTCGCTTTTACCGAATAAGGTGATGCGCTCGGCATTGCTGCGCAGTTTAAACGTTACTCCTGGGTAGCCAACAATAAGGGCTTTATCGTCGGTATTGGCACTGCGCCCCATTACCTGAATGCGTGGGTCGCTGGCCGCTACGGTGAGCTTCGCCTTGCGCGCCTGTTCGATCCAGTTTTGGATTTTTGGCACGACAGCCTTAGCAATAATCTCTAAGCCTGCTGCGGTAGGGTGAATGTAATCGTCCATGAGCGCTTTGGGGATTTCGCCATTGGTGTCGAGAAAGTGATCGTTCACGTTGATATGAAATATGTCTTTATCATTGGCCAAAGCTGCAATGCCGTGGTTGACGGTTATCACCTGCTGGCGGCTTGGGCTATTTGCATTTTGATAAAACGGTAATACGTCGATGAGTAAAATCTTGGCGTGTGGATAGTTTTTTTGTAATTGCGCAAGGTTGGCTTTAATACCCAGAATAACGTCATCAGGCGATTGTTTTTCATGCAGAAAATTATTCACGCCAATCATCATCACGACGGCCGCGGGTTGAAGTTGCCCTTGGATATTGTGCTGTAAACGCCACAATAGGTTTTGCGTCATGTCGCCGCCAATCGCAAAATTCACCGCCTTGACATCGCCGAAGTATTGCTGATAAACCGCGTCGCGTCCTTCGCCCCAATCCCAGCTTTCGGTAATGGAATCACCGACAAAGACGAGCTCCACATCTGTATTCTGCGCGGCTGCGATGTCGTCGGTATGTTTTTGATACCACTGTGCAACACTCATCCAGGGGAATTCTTTAGTGCGCGGTATTGGTGTTACAGATACCGGTGCAGTTGACAGTATTTGTGTGGTTAAGGGCTTGTTGGGCGTAGGCTGGCAAGCCGCTAAGCACATTATTAGCCCGCACAAACTGAGTAAACAAAAAGGTATGGCCATTGCTAGATCCTTAAAGGGAGTGCCGCTAGGGTGGCTGCTATAGCGAACAGTTTCGCTGTCATAGCAAACAGTTATCGCGTGCATTATAGCGCTGGATAAAGCGATTTACCGATGCGCTATTTGTGAATTTGCGTCATTAATGTTGCGAGTAAAAAATCTTCATCAATGGGTTTGCCGATGTGGGCGTTCATTCCCGCTGCTTCGCAGGCCCTAATGTCTTTGGGGGCTACATTGGCGGTCATTGCGATAATGGGAAGCGCGCTGTGGCAAGGTCTCTCGCGAATGGCTCGGCTTGCTTGGTAGCCGTCCATTACAGGCATTTGAATATCCATCAATACGGCATCGACGTTTTGTTTCTTTAATAGGTTAACCGCCTCTAGGCCGTTGGTTGCCAATAAAACTTGGGCGCCATAACTTTCTAAAATTTGCTGAGCAAGTATTTGATTCATCTCGATATCCTCAACCAGCAGTAGTGTTTTCCCTGCGAGGCAATCATCTGTTACTGGAGGGGGGGCGGGTGTGCTGGGTTGTTGTTGTTGTTGTTGTTGTTGTTGTTGTTGTGAGGATGCCGCTTTTGAGGCTAGAAGCTGTTCGTCAAAGGCTTTTAGCGGCATTTGAGGCGAGGTGCCACTTTTGTCGTTAACTGTATTTCGGCGCGAGGCTGGGTGATGCGCGTCGGAAGCTTTGTCGCAGGTCATCGCGATAGTAATGGTGCAGCCTTGGCCTATGTCACTGCGAAGTGTGAGTGTACCGCCCATCATCGTAATGAGCTGATGGCTAATGGCGAGGCCTAACCCAGTGCCGCCATGGCTTCGGCGCATTGAGTTATCGGCTTGCTGAAAGGCTTGGAGCACAGAGGCTTGTTTTTCGGTGGCGATGCCAATACCCGTGTCTGTTACGGTGATGACTAGGTCGATTTGTTCTAACGTTTCACGCGTGACATGTGAGTGTATTGTAATGCTGCCGGCTTCGGTAAATTTGATGGCATTGCTACATAAGTTCAGCAATATTTGTTCTAAATGCAGGGCGTCACCCCAGATGAAATCGGGATGCGTCTCTTCAAGCTCGACTTTAAATGCGAGATTTTTTTGCTCGGCTTGAATGGAAAACATGGCTTCTACTTTGTCGTAAATACGAACAAGGTTGACTGGTTTTCGCTCGAGTTCGAGCTTATTCGCTTCTATTTTAGCGTAATCTAACGTGTGGTTGATGAGCGTGAGTAATGTATCTGAAGCTAATTTTACTCGCGTTAAAAAGCCTTGTTGTCGATCGTTGAGCGTTGTTTTTAAACATAAATTGGTGAAGCCAATAATGGCATTGAGCGGCGTGCGAAACTCGTGGCTAATATTGGCTAGGAAGTTTGTTTTGGCGCTGTTCGCCGCTTCGGCTTCTTGTTTGGCTTGCTGGAATTCAGCGGTTTTTTGGGCGACTTCGCGCTGAATGCGTTCGTTTATACCGGTTAGTACGAGCAGCAACGCTTGCAGCATAGCCGTGAGTAAAAAGCCTACGGTAAGAATCGTCCAGCTGGTCCAGTCTTTCGTGACGACCTTATATTCGGTGGTGGCGTAAAATTCCATTGCAAGCTTGCGTTGGCCAAAAGTGATATTGGTTGCAACGGTGTCGAACATGGGTAGCGGTTGCGTGCGGCTTTCGAGTAAGAGCGTGGGCGCATGCGGGGGCGTAACATCTTGAATACTAAAGCCTATGTGTTGTAGCGCGGCATCTTTCAGTATTTGGCCAAGTACTTTTTGAATGTCGAACACGCCGCTGATATAACCCCTTAGGTGCTTTTCGGCGTAGCTGGCGGAGTGAAATTGTCGGCGGTAATTTAGATCGAATATGGGTAAATACATAATAAAGGAGCGTCCTTCATCCTGCGATTGCGCAAGTACGATGGGCGCTGTGTTAACCGTTTTACCGGTCTTCATGGCGAGATCTAGGGCGGCGAAGCGCTCGGTATTGGCGCCTAGGTCTAGGCCAAAAGCCGCTAGGTTGGGGGGGAGCGGGTAGATAATAAGGACGGGATAGTAGTAATCGCGTTCTTTGGCTGTAATGAGCTCCCCGTTGAGGTCGAACTGGGTGAATTGAAAATTGGGATAACCTTCGGCTTGTACTTGAGCTTCTACGTGTGTGCGTTGTTCGTGAGGAATAACTTCTGTCCAGCCTATGGCTTTGAGAGCGCTGCTACCTGTAATGAGTACTTCGGTGATGCGGTTGAATTGCTGCCGGGTGATTTTGTCTGAGGTGCTGTAAAGCGCGGTATAGGCGAGTAATTTTTGCTGTGAGAGTAAAAAGCGCTCGTGTATTTTATTGTGCAGCTCGGTTGCGCCACGTGTGATCTCTTGGTTAATTGCGTTATTTTGAGCTTCTAGCGAGAGCCGGAATAACGCTAATACGCCCATAAAGATAATGACGGTTGGCCCGATAATGGTGAGCCGGTAGCGAATGCTGTGCGTGCTGCGCACCATAATGAGAATCAGGGGGGTGAACAATATCACGCCTATGGTATCGCCCACCCACCATGTCAGGGCGGTGAACAAGAGATTATCGGCACTGATGATGCCAAATAGTGTGAGTGTTGTTATACCAATAGTCGCTGAAGCTAGGCAGCACAAGGGCGCCACAATGAGTAGGAAGCGGTTGATTTGCGTCGGCGAGTCTAATATTGCTTTTTGGGGGAGTAGCTTGGTCCAGAGGATATAGCCCATCGCGACCTGTGTGACAGCGCCAAGACTAATGCAAAATGCCAGGGCCATGATGGCGGGGCTTAGAGCAGTAAAGTTATCACTAGCAACCCCTAGGTTTAAAAAAAACGACCCAAAGCCGGCGCCAATAAAGACCGCCCGCGATTTAAAAAGGATGGCGCACGCTAAAGCTACGCCGGCAGCAGGCCAGATGGCCGAAGCAAAGCCCGGTGGAATAGCAAGCCTCAGCCCGCATAGGCCAGCAATGTAATAGCCCAGGCAGGCGACGACCAAATGTAAGGCAGTAGACTTCATGCGACACGTCAATTTAAGGTCTCTTATTGAGTGTAGCTGAGTAAGTATGGTGTAGCGAAACTCCAGGCTCTGCCAGAGGTGGCAGGGCTTGGGGGCGACGTGCGACGTGGGTATTTAGCTGAGGAGAAGTGCGGCGGTAATTAAGCCACAGGCTGCGACGGTAATGCCTGCAATAAGCCATTTGTGGTAGGGCTGTAAGCCTGAGGTGTTA
>NZ_CEXWTU010000291.1:4904-5125 GCF_982758155.1 Marinagarivorans sp.
GGGGGGGGGGCTTCACGCTTAACGTCGGTGCGGAAAAGGGCGTCGATACGGCCGAGCTGTACTTTATCGCCGTGTCTTAAAATCGCGCTGCTCGATTGTAGTTCACCATTAATAAACAGCTCGTTTGAGGCGTGACTAGAATCAATGTGAAATTGTAAGCCTGAGTAGGTGATGGTTGCATGGTGCCGTGAAATAGAGGCTTCCGGAATGCACAGGGTGCA
>NZ_CEXWTU010000292.1:0-5057 GCF_982758155.1 Marinagarivorans sp.
ATAGCCGTTAGTGGCAATAACCAAATAATGCTTACAGATGTATTGGTGGGCGATGTTTGGCTAGCCTCGGGCCAATCCAATATGGAGCTGACCCTGTCGCGAGCAGAGCCTCATTTTCCCGATTTAGTCCCTAGTATTAATAATGCTCAAATTCGGCAATTTGAAGTCCCGGATCATTTTAATTTTAAAACACCGCAAAAAGACTTGGCGGCTGGGAGCTGGGAAAACGCAACACAGGAAAATATCAGAAAATTTTCAGCGGTGGCTTATTTCTTTGCCAGTAATATCCATCAGTCTGAAGGTGTGCCTATAGGCATTATTAATGCGAGTTTAGGCGGCTCGCCCGTTGAAGCTTGGCTGAGTGAAGAGGTTTTGTCTAAATACAGTGAACCCTACGCTGAAGCTCTTAAGTTTCGCAGTGATAAATTAATCGAAGAGATTAAGGCCACTGATAAGGCGAGAAGTAACGAATGGTACGGCTCTATTTATCAAAAAGATTTGGGGGTTGATGGTGGGAAAAATACTTGGGCGCAGCCTGCTTTTCAGGCTGAAGGTTGGCGTTCAACGCTAATTCCTAGCTACTGGGGTGTGCCGCGAGAGGGAATATCCGAGCCTTTACAGGTGGTTGAGGCTGGAGAAGGTTCGGTTTGGTATCGCAAGAGTATTCATTTAACCGCGCAGCACATTGCGGCTCAAGGTTCGGATGATGCATTGTTGGTGATGGGGACTATTGTCGATGCCGACGAGATTTTTGTGAATGGCGTGAAAGTAGGTAATACCACCTATATGTACCCTCCGAGACGCTACAAGGTTCCGGTAAAACATTTGCAGGCAGGCAAAAATACGATAGCGGTACGCGTTATTAATAATTCAGGCCTTGGTGGTTTTATTCCCGATAAGGAGTATGCCTTACACCTCGAAAATGCGACTCTTGATTTAAAAGGTGAGTGGTTATTTAAGCGTGGCTCAAACATGCCGGCGGCAACCTCGCAAACATTTATTCGCTGGAAACCGATGGGTTTATACAATGGCCTTATCGCACCTTTAACGCCTTATGCCATTAAAGGCGTTATTTGGTCGCAAGGTGAATCCAACGCCGGTCAGGCGGATACCTACCTGGAGCGCTTCTCTGCATTGATTAAAGATTGGCGAAAAAAATGGGGGCAGGGTGATTTTCCATTTTTGTATGCGCAACTATCCAATTATGTGTCGCCAGGGGAGCCTAGAGATAGTCGTGGAAATTGGCCAGAATTACGCGATGCACAGCTTGCAACATTAACAGTGCCCAATACGGCAATGGTTGTCACTATCGATATCGGCGAGTGGAATGATATTCACCCCTTAGATAAAAAAACAGTGGGTGATCGCTTTGCTTTAGCAGCTAATAAGCTGGCATACGGCCACAATGTTGAATATTCAGGGCCATTGCTTAAATCGGCTAAACGCAAAGGTAGCAAGGTTAAAATTAAATTTAACCATAGCAAAGGCTTGATGGTTAAAGGTGGCGTGTTAGCTGGCTTTGAAGTAGCCGGGGCCGATGGGGAATTTGTGCCAGCCAAGGCTAAAATTAAGGGGCGCTCTATTGTTGTGTGGAGTGATTCAGTCAAAAAACCAACGCAGGTTCAATATGCTTGGCGTAATAACCCAGAAGGCGCAAACCTATTTAATGAAGCGGGTTTACCAGCGTCACCCTTTAAGGTAATCGAGCTGTGATATTCGCCTAGTGCGTTAAAGGGCTCTTACGAGCCCTTTTTTGTCGACTAAAATAAATTAACCGGCTTTTGCTTTAACGGCAGTACCGGTGGCGCTAATAAATAGCATGGCGTTGCCGCCACCGGCCATTTCAATTTTTTGTTTTACATCTACCCCTACGACGGCATTTGCGCCAATGGCATAGGAATCTTTGCGGAGCTCATCAAGTACGGCTATGCGGGCTTGTTTTAGCGCTGTTTGAGTTGAGTGACTGCGCCCCCCTACAAACTTACCTTCACTGAATAGGTCTTTGACGATATTCATGCCAAAAATATAATCGGCAGATATTACTTCTAGGCGCGCAGTTACGGCCAAATTATGAAGCTTTTCTGTGGTCAGTATAACCTTCTTATATAAGTGGCTTTCTTGAGTGCTGTTATTAGAAGGGGAGGTGTTGCCTTCGGTATTGTCTTGAGTTTTTTCTTGTGAGGCCGGCATTGCAACCTCTGTTTTTGTGGTTAGCCGCTGTGCAGTGGATACCACTTCTAAGGGCGTAGTGTGTTTATTTTGCGGTTCTTGTTGAGTGCTAGCTTCATCGGTCTCTTTGTTAATTACAGATTTAGCCGGTGCGGGCTCAATAAGTTCTTTCTCTTGTGGGGTTTCATGAGTGGCTTTTTGTTCTTGAGAGCTATTGTCGAGCCGCTGCGTAATTGCGGCAAGGCTAAATTCTGGGCGATTACTTGATGTGGTAGGCGTTGAAAGAACATCGCTAAACAGTAGCGTGCTATCACTATCTTCAGGAATTACTTTGTCGGCATCGTTTTTTACGTTTTCTGCGATGGCAACTTCTTCTTTTTTTAATGCATGCTCTATTTTTTTTGTTTCCTTAGGGGCAGTCTCAGGAATAACCAGCTCAAGACTGTCAGCGCTAACACCTGCTTGTACCTCAGGCTGTTGTTCGTGTTGTTCGTGTTGTTGCTTGGTTTCTTGCTCAGATTGTTGTTCAGGTTGTTGACTAAATTGTTGCTCGGGTTGCATATCGGGGGGCGTGTTATTACGCTTGTTCGTAGGCTCCTTAGCTGCCGCAATGGTGGTTTCGCTGCTTGATGTGTACGACGTAAGGGCCGTCTCCAATACCCCATCCAAGGCGACTTCAAGGGGGATTGTCGATTCTGAGGGGGCCTGTGTTTTTACTCGCGCGCGACGTTTTTTGTGAGCCCTATCGTGCTCATGAAAACAGTTAGGGCACTGGTGCGCTGCTTTATAGACGCCACCGTTCATAGGTTTATGACATTTTTGGCACGTGTTCGACAGCATTTGAAGTCCCCGAGATTGTTATTTGGTGATAATTGGGTGCGGATTTTAGGGGACCGGATAGGTTTGCTCAAGACATCTCACGTTTATTAATCGATCGCGAGGCATACAGATGTTTTAAACGCTACCGAAAACCCTTTGGTATTATATTTGTGATTCGCCGCTGGCCTGCGGAATACTTACTTAACATGGAAATAATTTGAGGGTGATTTGAAATTGAGGGGTTGTCTGCAAACTTTAGGGTGTTATGTTGCCGCGATAAAATGATTGAAAATTTAAAGTGATCCACTATGAGCATTAAACACTATATTCGCTCCCTTAATTTACGGGCTCGTGTGAGTAATCCCCGCGATGAACTCTGGGATAGGCGCTTAGGTATCAGTACTTTCGGCCATTATGATCCCACCGTTAAAGATGGGCGTTATTACGGCACTGTAAAGTATTGTGTATTAACAAAAGTTTTTGAGGTAATAAAACCGCAAGCCAAAGACACACTATGTGATATAGGTTGCGGGCTCGGTCGCCCTATGTTTTTTGCAGCGTCGCAGTTTGGTGTGGAGCAATGCGTTGGCGTAGAGGCTAATCCGCAGCTTGTGGCGATGGGGAATAAAAATATTGAGGGTTATCGCGGTTCAGGCTCAATCACTATTGAGCAGGCTCTTGCTCAAGATGCAAATTACGATAATGCCGACATTATTTTTATGTACAACCCTTTCGGCTTCCTCACCATGCAGGCCGTTGTGCAAAACCTGGAAGCGTCTTTGCTTGCGCGGCCGCGAAAATTGCGTATAGCGTACTTGAACCCAATAGAAGAGCGCGCCTTTTTAGCGTCTTCTGTTTTTGAGAAAAGCTCGGAGCTTTCTCATGTTCAAGCGCCCGAGTTAAATACCGGTGCCTATAAGCCAAAAGAAATCCCGGCCGTTTCGTTTTTCGAGAGCCGCTAAGGCGGCAATACTTCCAGCTTTAGTTGGCTAGAGGTACTTAGATCTTCGCCGTTGTGGGTGTCTCGGTAGGCAGTGGGGCGGTGTACCGGCGCAGGCTAACCCTCTTTGAGTCACAGAGCTCAGTTCGCAGCAAGCAAATCATCAAATAACGACCATCAACCTTTAACCTACCGTCTAAATTTGCTACCTTGCGCACCCGTTTCGGCAACCGCAAAGTTTCTTATTCATGGTTAATAAAGTCAAAACACCCTGCATTGGCGTTTGCTCTACCGGCATAGGCGATAGCGTCTGCCGTGGCTGCAAGCGCTATACCCATGAAGTCGTCGATTGGAACGCCTATACCGAAGCCCAGCGGGTGAGCATCTCCTTGCGCTTAGATGCCTTGATTCGCCAGGTGCTAGAGGCCCGCGTAGAGATATTCGACGAGCCTTTGTTGCGCCAGCAGCTGCGCATGCAAAAGGTCAGGCATCATCAAGAGCAATCGCCTTATGCCTGGTTCTTCGAAATACTGAAGGTGGGAGCAGGGCAGATCCGTAACCTAGAAGACTTCGGCGTACGCCTATTACCCGAATATGCTCAAATGAGTTTGCCTGCGTTTAAAACCATGGTCGACGAAGATTTTTTTGTGCTCTCTCAAGTTCACTATGAACGCTATTTTTCAAAGGTGTAATCATGCAAGCTATATACGATTTTTTACTGTGTGAAACCCCCGATGCTTGGGTGGCACAAGCATTAAAAGAGCCCGAAATTCTACTTATCGATCACGCTAACTGCGAGAAAAAAGCCGCCAGTACAGCGATGAATCTTATGTACCGTTATATCGATAATTTCGATCTGCTCCATAAAATGAGCCGCCTAGCCCGTGAAGAGCTTCGGCACTTCGAGCAAGTGATCGAGATTATGGAAAACCGCGGCATCGTCTACGATGCTGCTGCTGCCACGCGGCTCGCCCGGCTGCAGCAACAGCTTCTTGCTGCTGCCCGCAAGGCCCACGACCTGTGCCTGGCCTTGCTTCACGTGATAGATCATACTCGATCGCGACTCCGCTCGAACCCGAGGTTTGGGTGGCCCTGATAGGCTCATCGCAGCTTCGGTCTGCTCGTTCTC
>NZ_CEXWTU010000293.1:0-5056 GCF_982758155.1 Marinagarivorans sp.
CAATTCGCCTTTTGAATGAGTATTATTTCGAGCGCACCTGAATGGTTACACATTAATTAATATGGGCTTGAGGTTCTTCAGCGATTTGTTGCGCTAATTGAACGCGTTGGGCGCGGGCGTTTAAAAGTTCGGATACCGTGACAAACTCTATACCTTGCTTATGCAGTTCCGGTAAACGCTTTTCTAGGACCTTCAATGTTGCGGGGTAGGGGTGGCCAATGCCTAGCGCCATGCCATTTTTTTTTGCCTCGAGAATCAGCTTATCTAGCTGGCGGCTAATGTCTTTAGGGTTGCGGCTGTGGTCGAGGAAAACGTCGCGCTCGTAGGTGGGGATGCCCAGCTTTTTAGCGGCACTGTAAGCTGCGCTTGCAGCGGTGGTACGGCTATCAATAAAGTAAAAACCGCGGCCGGGTAACTCTTCCATTAGCCACGCCATAATTTCGGCATTTTCGGTAAGGCCGCTACCCATATGATTATTTATACCCACCAAGTTGGGGATGTCATTAATCATGCTATTAAAGCTTTCGCGCAAGGCTTTTTCGGGCATGCTCGCTTTTAATCCTTCACCCCAGTAACTCAGTTTTTTAGGCTCCATGGGGGCGTGAAGCATAACTTCTTTACCCTCTAAAGGCGCCTGCTTGGCGAGTGACTGTGCGAAGGGGGTGAAGGGCAGTACCGCGACAGTTAATTTGGCCGGTAGGGCTAGCGTGCGCTCGCCTTCTTGGCGCTGATAACCGATGTCATCAATAACAATGGCAACAATTGGGCTGCTGGCGGCCGGTGTGTATGACGAGAAAATCGCCTTTTTTACGGTTGTCTGCACAGTTTTTTTTGTTACAGCTGGCTGGGCAGGGCTTATTTTTTTGGGTTGAATGTTTTGATTTTGAGTGTGTATATCACGCTGTCGCTTTTGATCAGCCAATTTCAACTGTCTTTGTTTGGATAGGGCTTCGGCATCAGTGGCAGCGATTCGCTCGGCTTCTGCTAGGCGAGCGGTTTCTATATGTGTTTTATAAACGTGATCTAAGGCGAATGCACCGGCCATTATGCCGGTGCAAAACAAAGCGGTTACGCCAAGGGTGGGTAAGTTTTTGCGGTTTAATAACTTACCAGATTGTTTTTTCTTACGACGTTTTTGGGCCATTACTGCTCGCTAGCCATATCGTCTGCTTCTGTTTTAGCCACAGTGTTGGCGGTTTTACCGGCGTGATTAAAAATACTCAAACCCTTAAGTAAGTTAAGTGCTTCGTATAACTGGTTATCTTGGTTTTGAAGGCTGAGCTTTGTATCTTCTTGTTCGGCATTTCGCGCTTTGCGGGTGACTTCGTCACCGGTGCTGTTATTGATATGCCCACTAAGCTCGGCCTCGCTCACACGGGCGCGCCCTTTAATGGCGGTAACGCGCACACGCTCGACGCGAATATCGGGCACGATGCCTTGTGCTTGAATGGATCGGCCGTTGGGCGTGTAATAAAGCGCTGTTGTTAATTTTATAGCTTTATCTTGTGTAATGGGTTGAACAGTTTGTACCGAGCCTTTACCAAAACTGCGGGTGCCTAGCAGTACGGCGCGTTTATGGTCCTGCAGGGCGCCGGCGACAATTTCGCTGGCTGATGCCGAGCCATCATTGATTAATACGACTAACGGTAGGCCTTGGGTTAAATCGCCTTTTTCGGCAAAAAAATCTTCGTTCATGCCTGGGCTTCGGCCTTCGGTGTAAACCACTTTTTTGCCATCTAAAAAGGCGCCGGCAATTTCTACCGAGGCTTGCAGTACGCCACCTGGGTTATTGCGTAAATCTAAAATTAAACCGTGCAGGTCGTTCTCGGCTTGCATGGTTTTTACGGCCGCGATCATATCGTCGCCTGTGCGGGTTTGAAATTGCGCGACGCGAATGTAGCCGTAGTGTTCTTCTACAATTTCATGGCGGATGGAGCGTACTTTAATGGTGTCGCGCACGATAATAATTTCAAACGGGCCATCGGTACCTTCACGCACAAGCGTTAAAACAATTTCGGTGCCTTTAATACCACGCATTTTATCAACGGCGTCTTCAAGGCTTAGGCCTTTCACTAAAATATCATCAAGCTTGATGATTTTATCGCCCGCTTCAATACCGGCTTTAACCGCTGGCGTATCGTCGATAGGGGTGACGACGGTCAAGGTGCCGTCTTCCATACTCACCTCAATGCCTATACCGCCGAATTCACCGGTGGTGTGTACTTGAAGGTCATCAAATGATGATTTGTCGAGGTAGGCGGAGTGCGGGTCTAGCTTGTTAAGCATGCCGCGAATCGCGTATTCCAGCAGAGTTTTATCGTCGATTTCCTCGACATAATTTTTGCGAATTTGCTCATATATTTGCGTAAAAACACGTAAATCTTCGAGTGGAAGAGTGCCTTTAGTTTGTGTTGCAGGCTCTTTTATTTCGCCTGTAGGTGGCTCGGCGCTAACCGTAAGTGGGAGCGCGGTAACCAATAAGGTGCAGCACGCAAACAACCAAGATCCACGGCGTGGCATCATAAAAGCTCCAAAATTATTGTTTTTTATAGCAAATCTAAACATAGCGAATCTAAGTATTGTAGGTTAAGCCGACTTCTTGAGCCACCGGTGAGGGTTAGTGGGGGTACCATTCTTGCGTATTTCAAAATACAGCCCCGCTTGTGCTTGCCCGCCAGTATTGCCAACCGCAGCAAGAATTTCACCCGCGTTAACCCACTCGCCGAGTGTTTTGTAGAGGGTTTTATTGTGCGCATACAGGCTAAGCATACCGTGGCCGTGATCCACAATAACCAGTAATCCATGCCCGCGAAGGTAATCGGCAAACACGATGCGGCCATGGTGCACGGCTTTAACGGGGGAATCGGCTGGCGCGCCAATTAGCATGCCTTGCCAGCGCATTTTACCGCTCACGCGTTGGCTATTGTAGCTGTGCCGTACAGGGCCTTTTGTGGGCCAGGGTAGCTGGCCTTTAAGGCTGGTGATTTTTTGGGTATTAACGGGGGCATCAATATCACCGGCAACGCGAACAACACGTTCAATCAGATTTTGCAGGTGTTTTTGGTTTTTTTCGGAGGCTTTAAGCTGCTGGTCTTTAGTGACGATGGTTTGCTCAAGCTTTTTAAGTGTGTGCTTACGCTCTTTGAATTCGGCTCTTAGGGCGTGTTGTTGTTCGCGCAGGCTTTTGCTGTTGCGGACAAGCTGGGTTTGTTCGGCGGCCATTTCAGGCTCAATGCGAGACAGGCGCTCGATAGTATGATTGGCGGCGGCAATTTGCTCGGCGCGTGCGGCGGCAATGTAATCGAAATATTTTAAATTGCGGGCAACTAGGGCGGCATCACGCTGATTCAGTAAAAGTTTTAAGTGACTCTGCTGGCCCAGTCGATAAGCGGTATTAACCTGCTCGGTGACTTGGCGCTGTTGCTGCTTTTTTACGCTGGCAAGGGCCTCCTTTTCCCGTCGGAGATCCAATAGCTGTGTTTGGTTGTTATCAATTTTATTTTCTAGCTCTTTGGCTTTTTTATTCAGTTCGCCAATTTTACTTTCGCTTTTTTCGAGGTTTTTAAGCAGATCGTCGCGTTCGTCTTTAACGCCAACTAGCTCGCCTCTGAGTTGATTGATAACAGTGCGCAATTCGTCCAGTTTAGCTTGGCGTGGGTCTTTATCTTGGGCCCATAGCGAAGGCGTCATAGTCGCTAACATGATGGTGAGTAAAATGCGTGCCGCGATGCGCGTTTGAAGGCGCGAAAACACGAATACTTGGGTCGAGTGCAGCCGCATGTAGGCTCCTGTTGATATTGCCGTAACAATATCGGTGGGTGAATAAAGACCCCTTCAATCTCAGTGACAGCATTACAGTGCGAGTCTCTGAGGTTGAAGGGTGGCTGTTTCTTAGGGCCGAGGAAAAAATACTTTATCCAATAATACTTGCCTCCTGCTTCCTCAACAGCGTTGCTCAAAGCGTTACATGCCCCGGCATGCGCCCCTTTGAGCGCCTTATTGAGAAAACCGGCGCCCTCGTCTAATTGGACAAACTTTTATTGCCTCGCCCCTTATTTAACGTCAGCTAGGTTTTGACCGGTCATTTCAACCGGTTGCTCTAATTCCATTAAGGCTAGCATGGTTGGCGCGATATCGGCCAAGCTGCCGCCATTTTTTAATGTTAATGCGAGCGGGCCAACATAAGCCAGCGGCACAGGCAGAGTTGTGTGCTGGGTGTGAACTTGGTTTGAGTCTTCGTCAAACATTTCTTCTACGTTGCCGTGGTCTGCAGTCACTAGTGCGTGGCCACCAACTTTCTCTAGGCATTCAAAAATACGACCCATACACACATCAACGGTTTCAACCGCTTTAATGGCGGCATCGTAAACGCCGGAGTGGCCTACTTGGTCGCAGTTAGCGTAGTTACAAATGATGGCATCAAACTGATTGCTTTCGATGGCGGCTATCAGTTTGTCGGTCACCTCAAAGGCGCTCATTTCAGGCTTGAGGTCGTAAGTGGCAACGTCGGGTGAGGGGACTAAAATGCGTTCTTCACCGTCGTACAAGGTTTCTTGCCCGCCGCTAAAGAAAAACGTTACGTGGGCATATTTTTCAGTTTCAGCGATACGTAGCTGCTTTTTACCCAAGTTTTGCAAGACTTCACCAAAAGAGTTTTTCACGTCTTCGGGTGGGAAGGCGCAGGGGGCATCAATAGTGGCGGCGTATTCGGTGGTCATAACGTAGTCGCCTAACGTTACTGTGCGCTTGCGTTCAAACCCGTCGAAGTCGGCATCGATAATGGCGTGGGTAATTTCACGGGCGCGATCGGGCCGGAAGTTCATGAAAATAGCGCTGTCGCCATCTTCCATTTTTACGGCGGTTTCGCCTTCGGCGACAATCGTGGTGGCACCGACAAACTCATCATTTTCGTCACGGGCATAAGCGGCGGCAAGTGCGGCTTGTGCGCTTGTGGCGGTATGCAAGCCTTCGCCGTTAACCATCACGTTATAGGCTTGCTCTACGCGGTCCCAGCGGTTGTCGCGGTCTAATGCGAAAAAACGACCAATAACAGAAG
>NZ_CEXWTU010000294.1:0-5053 GCF_982758155.1 Marinagarivorans sp.
AGCAGGATCCTTCGTCTAATTGGACAAACTATTATTGCCTCGCCCCTAAGATTTCTTTCGAAAAGCTATACCGGGCTTACAATTAACGACCTCGAAAAGATCTTCAGCACCGTTTACGCTTTCGGATGCACCTAAAAACAGAATGCCATTTGGCGCAAGTACGCTATGAATATTGCGGAGAATACGCTTTTTGAGTTCAGCGTTAAAATAGATAAGAACGTTACGGCAGAACACAATATGGTATTTTTCAAAGCCGTATGAATCACTTTGGAGGTTCAGTGGCCTAAAATCTATACCCTGCTGGAGAATAGGTTTTATTTGCCACCGGCCATCGGGGGCTGAAGAGAAAAACGCTTGTAAGCGCTCTTGGCTCAACCCCCGGGCAATGGACAATCGGTCATAAAGGCCTGCCCGAGCGCTCGCAAGAATTTCACTGGAAATGTCTGTGGCAACAATGCGGCTGGCCAGTAGTGGTTTACCCAACCGGTGGCGATTAAACTCGCTCAATGTCATATTCAGAGAATAGGGTTCTTGACCCGAAGAACACGCAGCGCACCACACACGAATATTCTGGACCCCCTCTTCCACCATCGCAGGGAATAAGGTGTTCCGGGCAAATTCAAACGGATAATTATCACGAAACCAAAGGGTTTCGTTCGTCGTCATGGCATCGACAACTTCTTGCCTCAAAGCTCGCTCAGAGGGGTTGCGTAACAAGACCAGCAGCTTGGTTACGGAACTAATATGTTCTTGCGCAAGAATTCTGCGCACGCGAGTTGCTACAAGATATTCCTTACCTACCCCCAAGTCGATACCGCACGCTTGGAGTAAAAACAGGCGAAACTCCTGATATTCAACGTCAGTAAAGCATATCCCTTTTGTCGTAGAACCTGGATTATGACTCGTCATATCGGCATCTACAGAGTCTATGAACAGGAATACCTGCTTTAAGACTCATCAAGTCCATCTCCTATTGCCTCTTTGACCCTTGCATTGACCTGCTTGGCCAGCTCGTCGGGGTGAAATTTCGCTAAAAAGGCGTTGGCCCCAACCTTTTTAACCATCGCTTCATTGAAAACACCACTGAGCGAGGTGTGCAGAATAATATGCATATTACTCAATAGAGGATTAGCCCTCACCTCGGCAGTAAATGTGTAACCATCCATTTCCGGCATTTCAATATCTGAAATGATCATTAATAGCTCTTGCGAAGGCGTTTTACCGTCTGCAATCAAGCCCTCCAAATAATCCAGCGCTTCCCGGCCATCCTTTCGCACTGTGGCAGTCATACCGATCGACTCCACCACTTTTTGTATTTGCTTACGCGCAATCGTCGAATCATCCACAATCAACACATGTCTATTGACAGAAGCATCATTTTTAGACTCTTCAATGTATTCAGCGCTAACATCTTCAGGCAGTGGTGATACCTCAGCGAGGATCTTTTCGACATCAATAATCTCGATAAGCTTACCTTCAACCTGAGTAACAGCTGTAAGATAATTATCCCTACCGGCTCCCTTGGGTGGTGGATGTATTGACGCCCAATTCATGTTGACGATACGCTCTACCGACTTAACCAAAAACCCCTGAGTTGAGCCGTTGTACTCGGTAATAATGACAAAACACTGAGAGATATTATCCAACGGCATACTACCCGTCGCTTGCCGCATATCCATAATCGGAATAGTGCCACCGCGAATATGCGCCACCCCCCTAACAACAGGATGCCGCCGAGGGATTTCATTTAAGTAAGGACACTGCAAAACCTCCTTAACTTTAAAAACGTTAATCCCATACTGTTGGGTACCGCCCAAGCTGAATAACAATAGCTCGAGCCGGTTTTGCCCCACCAGCTGTGTACGCTGGTTGACACTATCTAAAACGCCAGCCATAACAATCTCCGTTCAAAGCGAAACCTCACGATTCACACCCAAAGCTTGCGAACAATTAAACAGGCGAACCTAACGTGGCGCCCATACATACCTTTAACTCTAGTCGGTGATCCCTCCTTTTGACGAACAAAATGGAAGCAAAAGTATAAACGGCAAAGTTTATCGCCCAATACCCTCATCGGCCGCTCAAAAAAGTATGTAAAAAAAGATATAACGCGCCAAAGACCTGCTGCGCGCCAATATTTTCAATGGCATAAGTACTGCCGCACAATTCGCGGTATAACAGTCATCAATCTCACTTTTGACGGCAGATACAATCGTCGTTATTAACGGCTTAGATTTTGCGTACAGAGCTTGTAAATACCAATAATGACAAAACCTGTCATACTTTTGTCACGTTGAATAAGAACAATAAATGCACACAGAGGGTTACATATGTACCATATATCAATATTTTTACTCATTACCGGTATCTTTTTTGGCTCTTTCGCACACGCCGCCGCATCGAGCTCCGTTGATAATGACGCCACCGCTAATATGCCCTTCGAAAATATTGACGCCATGCGGGCGCAGGTCAAGGAAGTACTTTCACAACACTTCAGCTCAATCGCCCAAGACGCCCAGCTCGATATTAAAGTGTCGAGCATCGACCCCCGACTAAAATTGAAAGCATGCTCAGAAAAGAAAAACATCAAGGTGAATGGTAACAACACTAAAACGGCCAACATTTCAGTGAGAGTGAGCTGTAGCGGAGAATCGCCATGGAGTATTTTTGTACCTGCTCGCATTAATATTCTGAAAGAAGTAGTAACCGCCACACGGGATATATATAAAGGCTCCATCCTTCGCGCCGAGGACCTTTCGTTGAGCGTTCGCAACACCAGCAACCTTGGCTTTGGCTACACCAACAATACAATTCCACTGATTGGAAACGCCCTTACACGCAACATTAGTGCTGGCGGCATTATTCGTTTAAAGCACGTGAGTAAACCCATAGTAATCACTCGCGGCGATAAAATCACCTTAGAAGCAGGCCAAGGAGGGTTATCGGTAGCCACTTCAGCCATTGCTATGTCTGATGGCCAGATTGGCGATCAAATTCAAGTAAAGAACGCCCAATCTAAGCGTGTGATCGAGGCCTTTGTGGTCGCACCCGGGCGTGCTGTTGCAAACCTTTAGATCAATAGAACCAAGAGACCTTAGGGACGAGGAAACAATATTTCATCCACTAATGCTTGATATCGACATCCTTACCTTCGTTGCTCAAAGCGTTACATGCCCCGGCATGCGCCCCTTTAAGCGCCTCGATAAGAAAGCCAATCTCTTCGCCTAATTGGATAAACTATAATTACCTCGACCCTTAAATCAATAATAAAAAGTAAATAAACGCTAAAGTAATGAGTGTTGCGGCCGACAAGCTATGTGAACCGGCTGAATTTGGGAATTTAATTTCAGCCACCCCCTTTAGATAGAGAGGCATCCAACATGGTTATTGATCCCGGCGGCGTCGGCAAAAACCGACTTCATGCCCAACCTCAAGATACCAGCAAAGCGCGCGGCCCTTCGGCAAGCGGCCCTGCTAATCAATCCGCGAGCGGCCCACAAGCCTCTGCAGCCGACAACGTTTCACTAAGCGGTGCAGGCCAAGCCATGAGCCGCCTAGAAAGTAAGGTGCAAAGCAGCGCGGATGTCGATACCAACAAAGTTGCGGAGATTAAGCAATCTATCGCAAACGGGAGCTTCACCCCCAACCCGTCAGCCATTGCCGACAAAATGCTGTCTGAGTTTTAGGCAGCATTTCCTACGCTAAAGACTTCACCTACATTCTCACAACAACAATCGCAGCAGCCCCACGCTCATCAAGCTCAAAGCGCTTTCTAACAATCTCCCTGCTTTAGTTAAACATATAGGCTTAAAAACTGCATAGTTTTTAGAATATTTGGCTTTTCGGTGAAAGCGACATTTGTTTGACACAAGAGAATCTAGCGATGAGTTTTGCACACCCCCTTAATAACGACCGGTTAGCCAAAAGCATTAGCAACGATATTAATGCCTGCCAAAACTTACTCGCCCTGCTTGAACAAGAGCGGGAGCATTTAAAAAAACGGGAGATTGAGAGCTTAGATACTATAATCGAAGCAAAATCAAAGCTACTGAATCAACTGCATCAAAGCGCGTTTACACGGACACAATGGACCAATCAATACCAATCCGAAGCACAAAATGGCAACGCCTCGGCGGAGCAATCATTCAGCCAGTATGCGAATGAAAACGGTCTTACTGAACAGTGGCAAAAATTGCAGGACCTTTTTAAAGCCTGCCAAAATGCGAATGAAGTTAACGGCAAGGTAATGATGCGCAGCCAGTCGACCCATGAACGGCTATTAAATATTTTGCGGGGCCAAGACAATAACAGTCCGCTCTATAACGGCAAAGGCACAAAACACAACCAAAACGCACGCGGTACTTTAGGTGAAGCGTAATACAGTATTTTTTTGTAATATCTGACGCCAACAAACGGTATACTAGACCACTTTTTACGCAGTTGTCTTTATGTCCCCCCAGCCCAATTCCGCCACACCCGCCACAAGCACACCACAACATAACCCCTGGCGCTTTTGCACCGCCCCGATGATGGAATGGAGCGATGCGCATTGTCGTTATTTTTGGCGATTATTAACAAAAGAAGCGCGTGTCTATACCGAAATGGTAACCACGCCAGCCCTGATTCACGGTAATCGCGATCGCTTTTTATCGTTTAACAAAGAAGAGCACCCCATCGCACTGCAGCTTGGAGGCAGTAACCCCAAAGAACTTGCGGAATGCGCCAAGATGGCCGAAGACGCAGGCTTCGACGAGGTAAACCTCAATTGTGGCTGCCCTAGCGACCGGGTACAGGAAAACAAAATAGGTGCCTGTTTAATGGCAGAGCCAGAGCTTGTCGGTGACTGCATTCAAACGATGCAAAATGCGGTCAAAATTCCAGTCACGGTTAAGCACCGCATTGGTATTGACGATCTTGATAGTGCCGAGCATTTGCATCACTTTGTTAACACCCTCAGCGCCGCTGGCTGCGAGGTTTTTATCGTGCACGCGCGTAAGGCATGGCTAAAAGGCTTAAGCCCTAAAGAAAATCGCGAAATCCCTCCTCTGCAATA
>NZ_CEXWTU010000295.1:0-3116 GCF_982758155.1 Marinagarivorans sp.
TACTACGCGCGATCTATGACGAACCGGCTTTGCCATAGTGCACAGCAAGTTATCGTGAGTTATGCCGCCTTTGATGGTGACGAGCCACTTAGCCCAAGCCCTTTAATTGAAGCGTTACCGGTTATTGATGTTGACGAGCCGGCGTTGCTGCACCCATGGCAGCTCGCACCGGCGGTACCGTTGAGCGGGCTTAGCGACAATACGGCCTTACCCGTTCCTGTTCCGTTGGACTTAAAGGGTGGCGTGGGGGTTATTAAGCGGCAAGCGGCATGCCCTTTTCAGGCTTTTGCAGTGCATCGGTTGGGGGCTGTGAATCGTGAGGTGCTAACGGTAGGGCTGGATAGCCGTGATCGCGGTAATGCCATGCACGAAGTGCTCGAATTTATTTGGCAACGCTTAGAAACACAGCAAAATTTATTGGCGCAAACGGAAGAGGCCATAGCAGCACTTATTGATGAAGCGGCGGACCATGCATTAACGCGCATTGCGAAGGGGCAGCCGCTGGGGGCTCGCGCGTTGTCGTTAGAAGCTCAGCGTTTGCATAACCGTGTACAGCAATGGCTGGAAGAAGAGCGAAAGCGCGAGCCATTTACCGTTGTACTGCAAGAAAAAACGTTGCCGTTCGAGCTTGAAGGGCTGCGTTTAACCTTGCGTATGGACCGGGTAGATTGCTTGGCAGACGGAAAAACGCTGGCGGTTATCGATTATAAAACCGGTAATACACATATTAAAAGCTGGCAGTGGCCGCGCATCGACGAGCCTCAAATACCACTGTATGCCACCGCCTTACCCGATGTAGGTGCCGCTGTTTTTGCGCAGGTAAGCACACAAAAAATGCAGTACATCGGGCTATCGGCTATGCCGGTTTTGTTTTCTGAATTAACCGATGCTGCAAGCCACAAAGACTGGCCCGAAAGCTTTGCTGACGTACTCAAAGAATGGCACACACATTTACAGGCCGTTGCGGCGGCTTTTGTGGCCGGGGATGCGCGCGTTGCGCCTAAAAATGCGAGCAGTTGCCAGTGGTGTGAGCTTCAAAGTTTGTGCCGTATTAGTGAATTAAAAATTGCCGATAATATGGCCGAGGTGTTGTTATGAGCCCGCAACCCGTAGATGCCATTGCGCGTGAACGTGCCCTGTGTCCAGACCACAGTTTTATTTGTGTTGCCCCCGCAGGCAGCGGTAAAACAGAGCTACTTACCCAGCGCATGTTGGTTTTGTTAACGCGCGTAAAACAGCCTGAAGAAATCCTAGCGATTACCTTTACCCGCAAGGCCGCAGCAGAAATGCAGCACCGGGTATTGGGCGCATTGCGTTTGGCGCAAGGGGCTAAGCCTGCGCAATCGCATAAACAACACACCTGGACGCTAGCCAAAGCAGCCTTGCAGGCCGATGAACAATGTGGCTGGCAATTATTGCAAAGCCCCCATCGTTTGCAGGTGCGCACCTTTGATGGTTTGTGTGCAAGCTTGGTTAAAGCATTGCCATTGCAGGCACAAATGGGTGCCGGCGTAGCATTAAGTGATGACCCCGAGCGCTTATTTACCTTGGCGGCAAATAATGTGCTGGCCGAATTGGAAGGCGGTGGCGAGCCTGCAGATGCGTTGGCGCAATTGTTGATGCACCTTGATAATCAGCAGCAGCGCGTAGCTGAGCTGTTAGTCTCGCTGTTAAAAACACGTGCCGCTTGGTTGCCGTTAATGCTGGCCGGTGATGGCCGAGTTCGCGAGCACCTAGAAGCGTGTTTGGCGAATATTCGCGAGTCTCACATTGAGCGTTTACACGGTTTGATAGAAGAGCCCGCAGCCAGTAAGTTGCTAAGCTTGGCTGTTTTTGCCGCGGCCAATTTACCGGAGGGCTCTACTAGCCCTATTCAATATTGTGCGGGTTTGGATGCGCTACCAGATGCCTCGGAAGAAGGGTTACTGCAATGGCAAGGCCTGGCAGGATTGTTGTTAAGCGGCACCGGCAGTTGGCGCAAGCGGCTAACCAAAAATGAGGGTTTTCCGACGAAGGTCGACGGCTTAAAGCCGGCAGAGCTTAAAGCGTTGAAGGCAGACTTAAGTGCTTTGATCGACGCTTTTGCGGCGAACGATGGCTTGAATGAGGCACTGTTTGAGGTGGCATTGCTGCCTTATACCGAATACCCCGAGCAACAATGGCAAATACTGCAATCGCTTACGTTGTTATTGCCGCGTTTGGTTGCGCATTTACAGTTAGTTTTTGCCGGCGAAGGCCAGTTAGATTTCACCGAAATGAGCTTGCGGGCCGATCGTGCTTTGGGTAGCGAAGACGAGCCAACCGATTTAGCTTTGCGGTTAGATCACCGCATTAGCCATGTGCTAGTGGATGAGTTTCAGGATACGTCTTCAAACCAAATGCAGTTGGTGCAAAAGCTAACGGCAGGCTGGCAGGCCGATGATGGTCGCACATTATTTTGTGTGGGCGATGCCATGCAATCGATCTATGCATTTCGCAGCGCCAACGTAGGCTTGTTTTTACGTTGTTTAGGTTCCGCGCAAGAGGGCGGTAGTTTAGGTGCACTGACTTTAGAATCCTTAAAATTAAATACAAATTTTCGTTCTGATGCCGGTGTTGTCGAGTGGATTAATACGGCTTTTTCGAATGCCTTTCCCAAGCGCATAGATTTAAATTTGGGCGCTGTGCCGTTTAGTGAAGCCGTTGCTTTTAATGCGGATGCGGGGCCTGCCGTGAGAGTACAGGGCTTTGTGGGCGATACCGCTAGCGATGCCGAAGGCGAATGGCTAGCGGCACAAATTCAACAGGTGTTAAGTGCCGACGCCAATGCCACCATTGCCATTTTGGGGCGCGGTCGGCGTCAGCTGCATGGCGTATTACCTGCGCTGAAAACAGCCAATATTCGTTATCGTGCCGTTGATTTAGACCCTTTAGCAGCGGTGCCTGCCGTACAAGATGCTTGGGTATTAACCCGTGCCTTGCTCAATACCAGCGATACCATTGCGTGGCTGAGTGTTTTGCGCGCGCCGTGGTGTGGTTTACGCTTGAATGATTTGCTCGCGCTGCGGGCGCAGGGCGGTGTGAATGTTTTTGCGCAAATAGCATCACTGTTAAAGTGTGCCGAAAAAGACACTAAT
>NZ_CEXWTU010000295.1:3150-5043 GCF_982758155.1 Marinagarivorans sp.
GATGCAATTCCGCGTTTAACGCTTGTTTATGATGTGCTGGCAGCAAGCCTTGCCGACAGGGCGAGAAAACCCCTGGCCGATTGGGTAAAAGGGGCGTGGTTAGCCCTGGGCGGGGCGGCGGCATTAACCCTAGAACAGCAGAATAACGTCGAGCGTTTTTTTGATGCCTTGGCGCAATGCGACGAAGCGCAGTTGGTCGAATATCCCGAGCGCTTGGAAAAATTATTGACTGAGCTTTATGCTTTGCCGGACCCAGAGGCGGGTAGCCAAATTCAAGTAATGACAATGCATAAATCGAAAGGCTTAGAGTTTGATGCTGTTTTTTTGGTGGGGCTAGCGGCGGCGAGCGGAATGCCAGACACCCCGTTAATGCGTTGGCATGAGCAGCTTTTTGATTATCAATTTGTCGGTGATGGCGCCGCCAGTACTTGGCTGTTAAGCCCTGTTGGCGAGCGCGGTCAAGATAAGGATGCGTTATACCAGTGGCTGGGGCATCAGCAAAAAAAACGTGAGCACCTAGAGGCGTGCCGCTTATTGTACGTGGCGTGTACGCGCGCAAAAAAGAATTTGTACTTAAGCGCCGTGCTCAGGCAGAAAGAGGGCGCGGCAATTACTGCGCCTAGCAGTGGTAGCTTACTGGCGCACATTTGGCCCTCGGTGGCCTCAACGTTTGAGCTGCATTGCCAGCGATTAGTCTCTGATCACGGGCTGGCGAATGATGTTGGCGAGGCGAACTTCGTTAATTTGCACCGCATATCACTTGATCAAGTTCAGCACCAGCAGGCCCAGTTGCCGCCCAGAGTGCGCGATTTTCAACCCGTTTCAAATATATTGCCGTCTACCGGCGATGCAACGCTGTTAGCGGCTGACGCTGTCGCTGCTTCTGGTATTGGAAATGGGGATGGCGGCGCTCGTGCTGTGGGTAGCTTGGTGCACGAGGTCTTGGAATTATTAGTGCCGATGGCTCATTCGGCAGGCGTTTTTCCGCCGAAAGTACCAGCCTGGCAGCCGTACTTCCCGGCCTGGCGGGCAAGGCTAGGGCAGTTGTTATTGGGGGCAGCGCCCGAGCTGCAAGTGGCTTTATGCGAAAGGGTCTCAGAGCAATTAAATAAAGTGTTTAGTGATGATTCACCCTTGTGGCAAGAACTGTTGTTGGCTACCGAAGTGCATGCCGAGTTCGCGATTACTGGCTTGGATGCAAAAGGGCTAGCGCAGCAATGGCGAATCGACTTGTGGTGGAAAAAAGCCAATGGCGACGTGCTGTTGCTTGATTATAAATCGGCTGTTTGTCCCGAAGGCTATTCGCCAGTTGATTTTGGCTCTGAGCAGTTAACGCTTTATAGCGATGATCTTGAGCATTATGCGAAGCTGCTCGCCAATTTACTGGCCGAACCCGTTTCTCCCGTCCTATATCTTACCGACACCCATAGCTGGTTAACGCTGCCGAGGATGCAGCCGGGTTAATGTTTTTTTTGGGGGGTGATCTTTAGGAGGCTGGGCTGCAAGGTGTGAAAAGTTTGGTGGTGATAAGTACTTTTAAAAGCATAGAGTCAAATAGCGGATTGATTTAGGTTTTCTGTTCGGTATGCCTTTTTGGGGATTTGATGGGTGGATGTTCTTGTTTTTTTGCCGAAATTAAAACGGCGCTCAGCGCTTACCCCATGCCGGTACGCTTTGAGGATACCGAGCTAAAAGCCTTCCAAGAAGTGGCCTTTACGGTAGCTCATGCCTACCTAGTGGCAGACGAGGAAGAAGACGAGGTGAGCTAACCGCGTTTGTTTGTTTTTAAAACCTCGGCTTGCTGGGTTTTTTTTATGGGTGAAAGAAAAGTGACGGCGTGGGTGTAGATTTGGGTGTCCTTTGTATCTGTGTCGATGCCGGCATAAACCTCTG
>NZ_CEXWTU010000296.1:0-5042 GCF_982758155.1 Marinagarivorans sp.
CTTTGAGTATTTATGCCTGGTGGTTATTAAAACGAGTGCCTGTCCCAGCATTTTCTTGTTTTGAAACAAGAAGCCATGCTCAATAAGGAAAGCCACCTTTTTCCATTGAGCATCGTCAGATGTAGGCACCGGCCAAAATGGGCACCCGTGCCGGAAGCAAGTGCCACCCTGTGCCGGTTAGGCTAGGACATGGCGCTGGTTTTGGGGCCAAAAAACAGTAATTTTTAGAGTGACTGTCCCTGTTGGTGATGCTAGATATTTCTTAATGTGGCACCGCCGCGTATAGATTTCTCTGGCACGTTCAAGCCATCCATGGGCACTCCATACGCGTTCCCTACGCATAAGGGCCTGAGAAATCAATCCCCGCCGGCTTTAAACGTGTGTGCCGGTAAGCTTGTTAAAACCAAATGATATTAGCTTTGAGTATTTATACCTGGAGGTTATTAAAACGAGTGCCTGTCCCAGCATTTTTTCGCAATACCTAAAAGCGTATTAGAGGGACGTATTAGAGGACACCCCAATACATTTAGGGGCACCCCGCTACATTTAGGGACACCCCGAACTCTCAGTAAGCTTGTTAAAACCAAATGATATTAGCTTTGAGTATTTATGCCTGGAGGTTATTAAAACGAGTGCCTGTCCCAGCATTTGGCTCAATGGCATACAGTTTTCGGATATAGGTTGATGCAATGGGGTTTATTAGCCTTTTGTGCCTTTTTGCGCCTCGATAAATGTTCGACGAGCATTTGCCCAGCAGCCCAAGAGCTGAATATCATACTGGTCTTCACAGCCCTGATAACTATCGACCATTAGCGTCCTAGCGGTGGCTGCCCGAGCAGCCGGCCAACCGTCAGCTATACTGGTTAAATTACCTCAGTTGCAGCTGGTTCGTCTTGGCACCTGCGCGCTAAGTCCTTTACGGCATATTCGCTTCGTATGAATGGGAATTTTTTTTGATGTGTTTCCGCCTTTCCATAAGATGCTGTGTGGTGTCAGTTCTACTTGTGGCTTGCTTACTCACACAAGAGGCTCGTGCGCTCGCAACCCGCTTTGATAATAGCCTTGTGTCGCTGGGTGTTCCGATACGTCAACTGAGTGGGGTTAACGCGATTGCGCAGGACAGTTTTGGCTTTATATGGCTGGCTGGGGAAAATGGGCTTGCGCGTTACGACGGTACCGAATTCCGTTTATTCCAGTTTGATCCGAATGTAGAAGGGAGTCTACCTGATAGTTACGTTTGGCAGGTAGCAATCGATAAGACTGGCTACGTTTGGGCTGTTACCAGCGGAGGTCTCTGTCGCTTCAACCACGCGAACGGGCGCTTCGAATGTGATCAATC
This sequence comes from Marinagarivorans sp., assembly GCF_982758155.1. Lineage (NCBI taxonomy): Bacteria > Pseudomonadati > Pseudomonadota > Gammaproteobacteria > Cellvibrionales > Cellvibrionaceae > Marinagarivorans > Marinagarivorans sp. The sequence goes on from NZ_CEXWTU010000296.1 coordinate 1,340, forward strand.
ATTAATTGGGGAGTTAGCCGGGCAGCTCGTTTCAACAGTGGCTTTTGGTGACAACAATCACCTCTATGCAACCGTTGGATCAAGACTGTTTGTGCTTGATCTTACGACCAAAAAAATTGCATTTTGGGATGATCCCCGTCTCGCCTCTATCGATCACAGTGCGATGTATCACGATATCCTGTTGGAGGAAGATGGCATAATCTGGTTAGGATCATCCGCTCACGGGCTCGTTCACCTGGATACCAAGACCGGCAGTTTCACCTTTTTCAGCAATGATGCTGGCTCAGGAATGCTTTCTAGTAACCTTGTTAACTGCCTGCTTCGCGATTCGGCTGGGCGTCTATGGGTAGGCACACACGGCGGTGGCATTAACGTGATGGAGCCCGGCGCGACGAGTTTTGTTCAACTGAGCTATGACAGCCGCTTAGGGCGCAATGCCCGCAAAGCCTCCATTATGGATATCACAGAAGACGATCAAGGAATGTTTTGGGTCTCCGTGGATCAAGACGGAGTCCTAGTCTTCGATCAAAACCTTCAGCTGGTGCATCAATTTCTGCAAGCGGGTCAAGATCAGTACAGCCTATTATCCAACCGAACCAAAGCTATCTTCCAAGACAAAAATAAAGATATGTGGGTGGGCCAATTACCCTTTGGGGTTAGCTTCTGGAATCGAAATAACAACCGGGTGCAAACGTTCCAGAGCGATCCGGGCAATCCAGAAACCGTCAGTGACAGCGCAATCTTGAGTTTTCTGGAAAGTCGAGATGGCACCATTTGGGTGGGCACTGAAGGCGGCTTGAACGCCTTCAATCCGGAGACGGGAAAATTCAAGCGTTATCACAGTGAACCCGAGAATCCGCACGCATTGAAGGCCAATGCTGTGCTCTCTCTAGCGGAGGATTCCAACGGAGACATATGGGTGGGAACTTGGGGCGGGGGTTTACATCGCTTCTCCCCCAAAAGCGGCCTTTTCTATCGTTATGCCAATACCCCAGGTGATCCCCACAGCATATCCGATGACTTTATTTGGTCTATTTTGGCGGCTCGGGACGGCACTGTTTGGGTCGGTGCCGAACGTCAAGGCTTGTGGCGCTATAGGTCGCAGACTGATGATTTCATTTCCGCAAACGAGGGGCGTGATGGCAGTACCTTAGACCACAGTTACGTGTTGGCCTTGGCTGAAAACAGCGAAGGGTCCTTGTGGATCGGGACCTATGGCGGTGTCTTTCTGTACAACCGCAAAACTGATAATTTTCGGGTGTACAGAACGGAGCCGGAAAACCCCTACGGTCTGGCCAGTAGTGTAGCCACCTCTATCTTAGTCGATAGTCGCGACGGTGTATGGCTTGCAAGCTCCAGAGGTGTCAGTTATAGGAAAAAAGACAGCGAGAAATTCCAACAAATTACCATGTCTGACGGTCTGCCTGCGCAGACGGTGTCAAGCATTGTCGAAGATCGCAATGGCAATATATGGCTGGCGACTACCAACGGAGTCGCGCGAATGCATCCTGAAACATTTGCCATTGAGATATTCAGTGTTGAGAACGGCTTCGCGGGTAGCACCTATAACCGCAATGCCACACTTGTTGACTCCAAGGGGCGGTTATACTTTGGAAGCACAGAGGGTATTACGGCTTTTTATCCAGAGGATATAAAGTCGGAGCCCATCCATTATCCCGTCTGGATTACGGGCTTTCGTCTTCTGCATAAGGATGTACCGATCGGAGGCGCCGATTCGGTGCTCCAGCAATCGATCTTGACCACTCGTCATCTCTCACTGGAACACAGTCAGAATATATTGTCGTTCGACTTTGTCGCGCTTAACTTTCGAAACCCAAGAATGATGAATTATGCCTACAAGTTAGATGGATTTGACAGCGATTGGCAACACATCAAACACCGCAGTACGGCCACCTACACTAACCTAGACCCGGGCCGTTATGTTCTTCGCGTTCAAGCTCAGGCGCCTGGGGAGGCGTGGATTGAGAGCGACCAAACCATCGCCATTAAAGTGTCACCGCCTTGGTGGCGCACTTGGTGGGCTTACATGATATACACGGCCATGGTTGTTGCCGCTGGTTTTTCCTTATATGCGGTTGGCCGCTTGAAAAAAAGCTCCGATTCCTTCCGAGAGCAGGCCATCCGGGATCCGCTCACGGGCATATACAACCGGGCTGGGCTGCTGAATATTGCGCAGACGCTTTATGCCAACCCCGCGATCCAATGCGGGGTTGGCGTGCTAATTATAGATATTGACCACTTCAAACGGATTAACGATACCCGTGGTCACGACGCCGGCGATAGAATCATCAGCGGCGTTGTGGATGTCCTGCGGCAAGGCGTCCGCATGAGCGACCATGTCGGCCGTTGGGGCGGCGAAGAATTCGTCATTCTATGCCCCGGCACCACGAGAGAGGGCGCAGCGACTCTTGCGGAAAAAATCCGCACTTCAGTGGCTGAGTATGTATTCGAACGCGATTTGGAGCCTTTATCTGTGACGATTAGCATCGGCGTAGCCATGTCCAGAAAAAACGAGGCATTTGAAAAGACATTAAAACGCGCCGACGAGCTGTTGTACAAAGCGAAGGAATCCGGGCGCAACTGCGTTGTTATAGCCGACTGAGTTAGACCGTTCATTTATGTATAGAGACGAATTTCCCAAGTAAGGACGGAAAAACTTCCGAAAGGCAGATGGCTCGTGATCGCCGTCTTAATTTTTTGCTGCTATTTATCCGCCGGATTAATAGCTGGAGAATTATGGTTTTTCGGGAGAGGAACTCGATATCCGGTAGCGCGAGGAGTATGCCCTAGAAATTTTAACAACTTAAGGGGACACACACTCTATATTTTGCTTAAATTTCAACCAGATTAATCGATGCTTCGAACCCGCTAATCAAGAAGGTGAAGTCAGCACTCGTCGCATTGTTGCCGCCAAACCCCCGCTGCATCCATTGAATAAATGCATCGCAAGCATTGGCCTGCTTTGCCATATTATCGTTGCAAAATATTGCGATGGATTATCGTTGTACGGGATAGAAAAGATGCTGTCTCGTTATGGTGGCACCATTACGCGCACAGCAATGGCAAATTGGGTTATTCGGCTATCGAGCGAATTACAACCCTTGGTGAATTTAGCGCGAGAGTATCAGCTGCAATACGATTACCTGCAAATTGATGAAACTCGCGTGCAGGTGCTTAAAGAAATCGGAAAATCACCTCATGGCGATAAATGGATGTGGGTGTCCAAAGGAGGTGCGCCGAACAAGCCCGTTGTTTTATTCGATTATGATCCATCCCGAGGGGCGGAGGTGCCAACGCGCCTGCTGGAAGGCTTTTCGGGGTACCTACAGTGCGATGGTTTAAGCAGCTATAACGCGATGTTCACGCAAGCTTCAATTACGCGCGTCGGGTGTTTTGATCATGCCCGAAGAAAATTTAATGAAGCCATTAAAGCGCAACCCAAAGGCAAAAAGGTGAAGGCCAGCTTGGCTGATGTTGGTCTATCAAAAATTAATGCGCTGTATCGATTGGAGCGCAATATAAGTGACTTGCCTGCGCACGAAAAAAATTTTTAGAGTGACTGTCCCTGTTGGTGATGCTAGATATTTCTTAATGTGGCACCGCCGCGTATAGATTTCTCTGGCACGTTCAAGCCATCCATGGGCACTCCATACGCGTTCCCTACGCATAAGGGCCTGAGAAA
>NZ_CEXWTU010000297.1:0-4997 GCF_982758155.1 Marinagarivorans sp.
TGAGGAAGCAGGAGGCAAGTATTATTGGATAAAGTATTTTTTCCTCGGCCCTAATACTTGATTGTTTAATGGGCTTACGAGGCTACCGAGCGAAAACTGAGGTATTAGGCCTTGTTGGAGTTGCTGATCACTTTTTGCTGTGAGTGCCCCTTGTGTGCAATGCGTGTAAGAGCTGCAGGCTAGTATTACTTGGATCAAACTCTAAAGTCCCCTTACGCAGGCGGTTGCCGCTTTGCGGGCGTCACGGGTTATTACTTTTCCGTCGAGTCTCGATATTTCCCAGTACTCCTCTACATTTTTAAGCTTAACTATTGCATAAATATTATCATCGCAGATCTTTGGTGTAATAGTTCGCCAAGGGATCTCGGTATGCCAATTAGGGTTGCGGGACGTGCAACTTCCTTGAGCGTTTGAAGCCTTGAGTGGAGAGCGTGGGCTACAGGCAATAATATTTCCATTGTTGGTGAAAACAATTGTTGAATCAGGCGGTAGCTCTAAATCGCCGGCAACCCATTCACCCTTTTGGAAAAATAGTGTTTTACCACTTAAAAGCGCAGCTGTGATTGTGGCGTTGTAGTAGAAGAAGTCGGTAACGATTTCTTCTGATATATAATTTCTGATTGAACCATTATGAGTATCGATTGAAATTACGGGAGTATTGATGCCGCCGCCATCAATAGTGAATCCTGCCGAAAAGCTAATGGCGCCTAATGTGCGCGATAGGTAGACATTATCTAGCATAATGTCATAGGTTTCATCATCATCTAGTTGGTGATGCTCATCGGGTAATGTCGATTGCTCCTTTGTAAGGTCTGCCGAAGTGGAGCATGCTAACGCTGAGATCACCAAAGCGAAGACTACAGCTAAGTTAAGGCTTCTCATGATATTTATGCACTATAAATTGAGTTTTTGGTGCAAAAGCTTTCTTTGCAATTAGTAGGTCGCGGTCCCTAGGCTTTAGGTGAATGCATCCGTGGGAAGGTGTGAGATTTACCTTTTTTCCTAGGGATGTACTGGCTTCGTCTTGAGGGGTAGTATGAAACATTTGGCCTGAAAGAGTTTCTTTTCCGTCTAAGACTTTATTGTTGTTTAGGTCTTTAAACCACCTTATGGAAATCGGGCCGAAGTCATTAAAGACCCAAAAGCTGGGGACGGTTACTTTACCGTATAGCTGAAAATACAGCTTAGTGATTTCTATTCGGGTAAAGCCGATATCTTTTAAAACAGAGCCCCACTTCCCACTGGGAAGTTCATACCAAACATCATTGATTTTTGGCATGTCTTTAAGTTTTGTCCCCCACTTTAATTTGGATGCTGGCCAGGTGGGTGTACGATATGGCGCTATAGAATGGATAATGTAGCGGCCCGGCCAAGTTGGCTCTTCAGGCATATAAGGGTCGCTTCCTAGCGATGCGGGTCCACCCCACGCTTCATATTGAATCTTCTGGGTTCCCGAGTGTAATACGAGGGCGTTAACCCCAGGGTAAAAGTGTAGTTCCATCATGCGTTATCCTTTGTTTAGTCGGTTCTCTTTCCTTTGCTAACTGCTGGCGACGCCAGTGGCTCAGACTCCCATTGTACTCCAGCGCGTTCGGGGCTGTAAGGAGGCAATGCAACCAATTATGGTGTGAATCGACAGTTCACTCGACTCGGGTAAATGCATTGTTCCTCCTGCTGTGAGTCGTGGCTTGTCTATACTTATGCTCGCCCCAATAAACGAGAGCTATTAGTTGAAATGAATTTTAAAGCAGTAGGTTACGTGATTTTCGCGGCTTTAATCAGTGTTAGCACTGTTAAAGCTAGTGCGACCAGTGTTGGGGATCCTAAGCTCTTAGACCCGTATCACGCCACCTCTGCACGTGGTGATTTCACGCTTTATGTTAAGCCTAGCGATCCCAAAGGGGCGGGTTCAGCGATATATCGACTATCGCACAACGAACATACCTTGTGGGATAAAACGCTGCCGTACACGTTTACTAAGACTGTTGTAAGCAACAAAGCTGAAACTGTTGGCTTTAGTCTTGTTGAGGTCGAAGGCGTTAAATATATACAAATTACGGTATTTAATTCTACCGGAGACCAAGTGTTCTCTTGGCGAAATGAAAAATATTTTTCCGAAAAAAGAAACGCTTTTTTGGAGCCAGTTCTTCGTGAGCATTTTATTCATGATAAAAACCGTTTAGTGTATTTTCAGTTGATATCCGCAGGTGAAGAGGGCTCGGTATGGTACTCACTCAATCTTGATTCTAAAGTGATTGCTAAATTACCTTCGAGAAAAATTCCTAGGAAGGGGCAGAATATAGCCTTTGCGGTGGATACAAAGACGAATCGAAGCATCGTATTTATGGCCGAATCGCAGTGTGATAAACAATGGAAAAAAGTAGACGCCTCAGGCTGTCGTTCTGAATATATGCATAGCCATTATTGTTTGCTGGACGACAATTTAGATAGCATTGCCTGTGAAACACTGGCGGGGGACTTGGATGATCGGGATGGCCTCGCTGATAAGCTTTTTTATAAGATTAAGGCTCGTGGCGAGGCCGCTGGTTTTAGTGGTGAACTCCTGTGGATTACAGAAATTAAGACGAAGCAGAAGCGTTCCTATCGAATTGACGATGGGGCGTTTGCAAAAGTTGGCTCTCAACGAATACCCGAAGAAGCTTACGTCACCCGACCGCAGGAGCACTCTAAGAGCCTACTAAAGCCGATCAAAACACTTAATCTACCCCAAAACTTGGTTGTTGATACCCATTTAGGCAGGGTTAGTACTTTTGATCTTGGTCCTGAAGGTGATTTAGTCACGCTTACGCAATCAAATAAGGAGGTATATTTCAATCGCTACAACAGTGATAGGCAAGTAATAACCCAAAGAAAAATTGACTTAGTTTTTGAAGATCGTATTTGGCTTAATATCCGAAATTTCGATAAAAATCAGTGGTTGGTTCTAGCGAGTGAGTTTATAGGTGCGGAGCAGTCTCGTCTCTATCTTATTGATGAAAACGGTACAATCATTCAAGGGATTCCTGCTGATCTTCCAGGAACAAATCTGATCGAGATTGGGCAAGAAGGAATCATATACTTGGCCAGCAGGCGGGGTGACTACCTCAAAGCCATTGACTTGACCGGGAAGGAGCTATGGAAAATCCAAGAGCGTCATAATGACAAAGCGGGATTTATTAATACTGATGATATTGCTGTTGCTGGAAATGGCATTGCCGTTTTAGAAAATATCAAAAACGTTATTAAGGTTTTTAATCGCCTCGGTGTTCATATAAAAACAATTGACCTGAATGTTGAAGATAGGAGTGATAGCTATTTTACTCAACTAGTTAGCGGGAGTAGCGACGAGTTTCATGTATGGAATTCGTCGAATGGTAAGCTTGGACGATATGACTCGAATGGCATACTGATTGATAGTCAGAGTTTTACGACTACATATGGGCTTGCCCCAGTATTTCGGGACCTTCAGCGTGACAAAGATGGGAATATTTTGGGGGGGGATGCAAGACAGTTAATGCAGTTTGACAAAGACTCTGAGTTAATCTATTCGAGTAATCAGCCGCTTGGAAAAGCCCAATTGACGGGTGTTAATGGTTTTTACGTGGATCACCAAGAGATTATTTATCTTTATGACTATTTTCTCAATAAAATAGTTAAAGTAGAAGGCGATAAAGCCGCTTTTTTATATAGGCTTGAATCCGAAAAGAGAGGGGGTATCTTCGAGCGATTAACAGGACTTAAACGATTCGACAATGAACATTTTCTAATCAAAAAGAATCGGGCGGAGTATCAAAAAGTCGCGTTTGACGGCTCTGTATCAACCATCACGCCACCTGTGGATCAAGCGCTTTCTAGTACATTCTACCTCCCTGGTTTAGCTGGGCCTCATTTCTGGTCGTCAAACGCTAATGGCATTGTTTTAACGCAGCATAATAACGGGCAAAAGGTCGAGAAGGCGATAACTCAAACTAACGACGGATTTTGGATTCCGCGATATATACGGACTTCTCAAAATTCGAACGGATGGTTGACTGTTTTAGAGAAAAAGCATGCGTTTGCAATAAGCCCCAGTGGTGAAGCATCGAAAAAAATTCCATTGGGAAGTGGGTTCTCTTTAAACGCCCAAGTAGCTGATGAGCTACTGTATCTATCCTCAAGTGGTGAGGTTGGAATGGAGGTGTTCGATATTACCACTGGCGATAGGCTAGCTGGCTTTTACTTTTCTGATACGTTTGATAATTGGAACAGCCTAAGCATGGTCCAGATTAATCACAATTTAAAAAAAATTTACCTTTATCGAAACGAAAAAATCTATGTGTTTGATTTATATTCCCGCCGGTAGGGCGCTCATCACCAAAAGGGACATCACCAAAAGGGACACTCGCTCTAAAAAACAACAAAAACTACCCACCTTTTGTATCAGACCAAGCAGTATTTTTCAGATAAGGCCTTAGGATCGCAGACTTATAATCGCAGGCTATCAATAATTCACGCATAGAACAACAAGCTATATAACCAAGCAGCGTTAAGCTTAGCGCGTGAAAAAGATGAAGGGGGAGTCAGCGGCTGATCAGCCAAATAACGACTGGCAACGCCGTCGATTTGGGGTGCGCTGGTAACCCATGGTAAACGCGGCACTTTCGATATGATCGCCGGACCCAACAAAGGTTTTCGTGTTCTTTTCGAAAGCGCTAGTCAGCTCTAACCAGTTATTGGGTTCGATACCTAGTCGATCGATAATCGGGGGTAAATTTGAGGCGATATGGCCTCGTTTATCATCACGTATTACTCTGCCCGTCCAATCCACCAACTCAATATAATCCTTTAAGGCAAACGGTAAACCTTGCGGCATCGGCTCCCGCGGGTTACCCACAAATTGAGCCAAATTTTTCGGGGACTGATTATTTTTTGCCGCGGTTATACGATGTTTTATCGAGGTATGTTCGCTGGCTTCAGGTGTTTCGGCCATTTTCGCGCGAATGGGGTTCAAATCAACA
>NZ_CEXWTU010000298.1:0-4988 GCF_982758155.1 Marinagarivorans sp.
GCCCAGAAAACAATCAATTCGCCTTTTAGGTGAGCGTCATTTCGACCCTACCTGAGCAGTTACCGTCAGTAATCGCACGACCTTACATCCCCCCAAACCAATAAATTTCCCTACGCTGCTTACAGCGGTTGACCGACTCAGTTGAGCTCAAGAATACGTAGAATTTCAGTCAAGCAAGCCTCGAAATGTAAAGCAAGCTTGACACCCAGCTGGCAACCCCCTAAAGTAAAGCTTACTTTACTTATTGAAATGGATACCCGGTATGAAAAAAGCGACAACTGAACCCAGTGCTTGGGAAAAAACAATCATAAAAAATACAACGCATATTGCTTACTGGACCCTAGCCTGGCTAGCCTCTACCGCTTTAGCCGCCATAGGGCCAAGTCAAATTTGGAGCTTCGATAAAACACCCACGGCACTCGCTGTTTTACTCAATATGGCAATAGGACTTGGCTTGGTTATCGCGATTTTTCGACACCAAAAATCTTTAGATGATTTGGGCAAAAAAGTTTTCCTGGATGCCGCCGCAATCACGCTGGGGGCAACCCTGATTATAGGGACGAGCTATCAAATGCTTCAAAATATAAAACTGATATCATCAACGCCAGAAGTTTCGCACTTAATACTGCTAATGGGGATTACCTTTATGGTTTCGATTTTAGTGGGCAACTGGAGATATCGATGAGGAACCACCTAAAGGGACTACGTGCCGAAAAGGGCTTCACCCAAGCCCAACTGGCCAGCCTTTTGGATGTTTCCCGCCAAACAATAAACGCCATTGAGAAAGATAAGTTTGATCCAAGCCTACCCTTAGCCTTTAGAATGGCTCGGTTATTTAATCGGCGAATTGAAGATATTTTTTTGGAGGAGACGCCTTAGCGCGGTTCCAACCAAGCTGTTTCATGCAGACCAAAAATCACGAAGACCGCAGCCGCGATTAAAACATCAAATTTATTAATTTTTAATCGATATAACCTAAAGCTAAAAACCAGAATACTAACAGCCAACATACCCATTTCACTCATGCTTTATCTGCTCGCCTTTAACTCTGTTCTATTCGGCACCAGAAATACCTCTCCTCTCCAACCCTAAAATCACTTACAATCAAACCCACACAACCAAGCCACTAATTGCAGATTTTAACATTGAGTATTTCCAATACGATTGACTTTATGACATTTCTTTTTGAATTCTGGATTGATACCAGTTGGTATATTGCCTTGCTCATGTCCCTTGCGACTAATTTGCTGGTCTTTTTTGTTGCTGCGTATTGCATAGAGTGGATAACAAACAGATGGATATCCGATGATGGAATATTTCATCTTATTGATAGCGGGCCATTAGGCAAAAACCAAAAGCAATATGAAATAAAAAATGGTGTTATTTCTTGCCTTTTGTTTTCGCTAGTCAGCCTTTCAGCAAGGGAATTATTTGAAGGAGTCTTACCAGGCTCATTGAAGCAGTTACTCATTGAAGTTCTGGCCTTCACCATATTTTATGAAACATACTCTTATTTTGTACATCGGCTACTACACTTAAAACCTTTTACTCAATGGCATGGGGTGCATCACCGCTCACATAGAGTAACCCCCTGGAGTGCTTATAGCGTACACCCCATCGAGGCGCTGCTTATTTGCCTGAGCGCACCTCTATTCATGCTGATCTTCCCCGTACACCTGGCCGTTATTTTTGTATTTCATATTTTGGGTGTTGTTTTCACAATGGCTTTACATTCAAATATCATCCTGAACAAACGCATCCCTTTAAGCTCAATATTTAATGCTTATACCCTATGCCACGCGGCACACCACAAAAAAGGAAACGTCAATTTTGGCTTTGTAAATACATTTTGGGACGTGCGATTCAAAACAATTTATCCCAGTAAGAGACAAGGTGATACTGGCTCACCCAATTAGGCGAAGAGGGCCTGCAGGGAAGCAGGTTATTAGAATAACGCACCGAGGCAGGAGCCTCTTTAGACATTGCACCGCCACACGGATGTGGCAGATTAGGATAACGCAGGAGCAATTATCGAGGAGCGGTTATCGAAGCGGCTTTCTTGTCGGGCATGTAACGCGCCAAGCAACGAAGATAAGGAGATCGGCATCGAGCAGTAGTGGATGACATCTGCTCCCTCTCCCCTTAAATGCAGCCCCTCTAGAAGCGTTTATTAAACACAATCCAAAAAAACATCACAGCACAAGCCAAAAAGCAATCCATCATTCACCTACCGCCTTAACCTTTAACGTCGCCAATACCGATGCCCCTATCAGCACGGCAAATAATAAATGCTTTAAAGTTAACACCTCACCCAATATCAAAGCCGAAAAGGCAAAAGTGAAAAAAGGCTGCATTAATTGTATTTGCGCAATTTTTCCCGCGCCATAATCAGCCATGGCTTGGTACCAAAATTTAAACCCCCACCACTGGCTAATAAAAATTAAATAGACCAAAGCTATTAAAGCCATCCCAAAATGTGGTAAATGCTCTGCCGCCAAAATGTTTGACCATTTCTGAATGTCTTTTAGCTCTTGCGTGAGTGAATAACAAAATAAGCCTGCGCTAATGGGTAAATACATGACTAACGCCCAGCAAATAGTTTGCCAACCGCCCAAGGTTTTTGCCGCTTTACTGCCAGCGGAATACCCTAGCCCCGCAAATAAAACCGTCGCCAAAAGTACCGCCAACGTAGTGGCGCGCCATTGCGCTTGCGTTAAACCTTCATAAAAATAGCCCAATAAAAAAACCGCACCCAGCAGCGAAAAAACCCAAAACCATTTGGAGTGCTTTTCTTTCATTAAAAATGTAGCGAACAATGCGGTAGATAGTGGCAACCCCGCTAGCACTACCGCCATTTCAGCCGCTGATAAAGTCGTTAGCCCCCAGTTTAATAACTGCGGGAAACCTATCGCTACGCCACTGCCCGCTGCAGCTAACCAGAAAAATTCGTTACCCGATGGTAAGCGCCACCCTTTATGCCTTATAACCAACAACGCCGCGCAGCCGGCAAAAAAAGCTCGGCTAGCAGCAATAAAGTCAGGATTAAAATAGCGAAGCGCCACCTTCGTTAGTGGCACTGTTAAGCTAAATAACACCACCGCCAGCAACGCATACCCTGCTGCCTTTACCATACCTGGCACCTTGGTGGATTGCGGGTTTACGCACGACGGTAGTGGCTGGCCGGGGGATCGAACGGATAAATGATTCATGGCGCTCTCCTTATTCTGATGCGACGGGCGTACGACTTTTGTACACAACCGCTGAATGTGTGCTCATTGTGCCCATCTGCACTGCGCTTAATAAGGGCTAGCCCACGCGTAAAACAGCAGTACAGTTAAGGCCCGCCATACAACTGTACCGGTAATATTTAGCCCATCTGTTACGCTTACTAGCACAGCTGAACACTTACACTGTTTGTGTGTGAACGTACTGGCTCAAAAGATCAGGCTGCATAAATGTAATATTGAAGGAGGCAACACAATGAAAGGCACGCTTTATCAACAGGTGGCAAGCGACCTAGTGGGTGATATAGAACAAGGGCATTATTCACCCGGCACCAAAGTACCGAGCGTACGCAGCTTAAGCCGCCGTCTGCAAGTGAGTATTTCGACCATCACACAAGCCTACGCACTATTAGAGGACCAAGGCTATATTCGCGCACGCCCCCAGTCGGGCTATTTTGTACGTGACACCTTAGCCCAAAAAGCCCCACCGGTTTCCAAGGGCGAAAGCCCCAGCATGGTTCCCAATGCCGATTTAATTAACCGGCTGCTCAGCCAATCCCTAAAGGGGAAAGTCGTTAATCTCGGTACCGCTATTCCCGACAGCTCTTTTCTACCTTATCGCTCACTACAAACGCACGTTCAAAAAGTTACGCGGTTTCAGCGTGATAGTGCTTTTTCGTATCACCTTTCACCGGGGGCAGAAGGGCTGCGCCAAGCCATTGCCCAGCGCATGCTCGATGTAAAAGTACGCTGCAGCAGCGACAATATTGTTATCACCAACGGCGCAACCGAGGCTATTAATTTGTGCTTACGTGCCTGTACTCGTGCAGGCGATATTATTGCCATTGAATCTCCGTGCTATTACGGCTATTTACAAATTGCTAAGCTGCACGGTCTGAAGGTGATTGAAATCCCCACCGACCCGAACGATGGCATTAGCCTAGATGCGTTAACGCTCTCGTTACAGCAGTGGCCCATAAAGGCTATATTACTGAGCTCGCGCTATAGCAACCCAACCGGCGCGCTTATACCCAATGCCAAACAAAAGCGCTTATATCAACTGATAACAACCTATCAAGTCCCCTTAATTGAAGACGATGTTTATGGCTGCCTGGGCTTTGAGCAAACGTTTACGTCCACCATTAAAAGTTACGATGCCGAAGGGCTTGTCCTTTTTTGTTCGTCTTTTTCTAAAACATTAAGCCCTGGCCTTAGAGTAGGTTGGTGTTTACCCGGCAAAAAACAGGCACAAATTATAGAAGCACAAATGTACAGTAATTGGGCGACATGCAGCTTAAGCCAACTCGCGATTGAATCGTATTTGAATCATGGCCATTACGATAAGCATTTACGGCAACTGCGCAACCACGCACAAGACAACATGCGCCGAGCCAACCACTTCATTAATCGACACTTTCCCGAGGGCACGCTAATGAGTTCGCCGCAAGGCGGTTTCGTATTATGGGTTTCGCTACCGGCTGGCGTTAATACTTTAGCCCTGCACGAACGCGCCTTCGCAAAAGGCATTGGCCTAGCCCCCGGCGGGCTATTTTCTAACACCCAGCATTTTGATGGCTACATGCGTATCAATTGCGCCCTACCCTGGGAGTTAGTGCTTAAACCGGCATTAAAGATCGTTGCAGACTTGGTGATAGAGATGACTATCGCCACAGACTAAAAATCCGAATGTACGTTTCCAGTGAAATTAGACCCTAACGTTGCATTAGGTTTTGAGTTCAGGAGCTTTTAGAGTGGTATTTATAG
>NZ_CEXWTU010000299.1:0-4978 GCF_982758155.1 Marinagarivorans sp.
GTGTTGGTGCCGTTAATGGTAACTACCGCCTGCTTAACCCCGGTAACAGTGGCGAAAGCGATTACTGGCGCTATCAAAGTAACATTAAACGTGGCGAAGAATGTTTTGGCTCTGTAATGGGCGCCCACGGGGCTTTTTATGTAGTGCGCACAAAACTGTTTAATACCGTGCCCGTCGATACCATTAATGATGACTTTATTATTCCTATGCGAATCGTCGAAGCCGGTTATCGCGTGGTGTATGAGGACCAAATCAACGCCGTTGAACTTGAGTGCAGCGACAACGCACTTAACTGGCATCGCCGTATCCGTATCGGAATGGGCAACATGCAGCAAATGATTCGCCTGCGCGGGTTATTCCATCCTCGCTTTAAAGGCGTGAGTTTTACTTTTTTCTCAGGAAAAGGTTTACGCGTACTGATGCCTTTTTTAATGGTCTATTGCTGGCTAGCATCTGCAAGCTTGGCGTTAAACTCCCTCTTTTTCTTACTTCTTTTTTCCTCGCAGAGCTTGATATACGCGATAGCCGCTGTGGTATGGATAAAAGGCGATCGTCATTGCCATCGAATTGGCAAGGCCATATTTTATTTAGTCTCTGGCCATTTGGCCAACATGATTGGTTCTATTAAATATTTAGCTAACGCCAACCGTCACTGGTAATCGAGGAATATCCCATGCACGCACTAGAATTAATACAAACTGCCGACAATCAAATTATGCAAAACCCTACGCGCCGATTAAAGCGTGCAGCCGATATTGCTATCTCTGCATCATTATTGATTGTACTAGCACCGCTTTTCCCAATACTGGCAATAGCGATAAAAGTCACCTCACCGGGCCCTATCTTTTTTAAACAGCGCCGTACCGGGTTATGCATGCCAAGCTCAACACGGTTTTTCTCGATGGTTAAATTTCGCAGTATGCGAGTCGATGCCGAGCAAAAATCCGGCGCTGTTTGGGCCACCAAAAATGACCCTCGTACCACCCAATTTGGTCTTTTCCTTCGCAAGACTCGACTCGATGAACTCCCACAACTGTGGAATGTGTTAATCGGCGATATGTCCATGGTAGGCCCACGCCCCGAACGCCCAGAGTTTTATCAAAAACTTGAAGACCAAATCCCTTATTTTGTCGAACGCACCTACGGCGTATTGCCAGGCATTACAGGCCTAGCGCAAGTGAATCAAGGTTATGACACCTGTATTGAAGATGTCCGCTCAAAGCTCGGTTACGACCTAAGCTACTGCCTGGCCTTAGAAAGCGTATGGGGCTGGCTAAAAATGGACTGCAAAATCATGTGGCAAACCTTTACCGTAATGATTTGTGGTCGCGGCCAGTAACTTAGGCCACAAGCCTCGCCCCTTAATTCAACAACTCCATGCTGCGTATTAAAGACACGTCATGGGGTTGCTGCCTAATAATCATTACTGTTAGATGATTTCTTGCATTGCAACTTGATTCGCAAATTGCAATTCCAAAACTAGCAACATACCGATATCGGTCTACAGCCCCCGCCATACGTGAACATTCGTTATTGGCCTAGTCCTCGCAATAGTCTTTGTAGTTACGCAACTTCACTTGCACTACATCGATTAAAGAGGAAAGTCCTATGCAACTCAGTATTCAAGCTAACACTCAAAAAACTATTTTCGTTGAACTTCAAGGCGAATTTGATGCACTCGGCTGCCGCGAAATTCGCTTATCGCTCGAGCAACTCGTGGAAGATTTTGGTGACCGAGAAATCGAATTAAATCTCAACGACGTCTCGTTTATTGATTCATCCGGCATCGGCGCCTTAGTCTTTTTATTCAAACGTTTACGCACACAAGGTGGCCAAGTACGGCTGGTAAATGTTCAAGGTCAGCCTCGCGAGCTCATTACACTGTTACGTGTTGATCAAGCCATGCCTGTTAGTTGGGCCAATAGCGCCGCTTAGGGAAGGAGAACATCATGCTGCCATCACGCCTACATCTGCCCTTAATTATTAGTAGTCTTCTGTGTTTAAACAATTGCGCCCAATGGCCAGATGCAGGTCGCGGAGGCATGGCTGAAGATAACTTAGGAAACCTAATCACCGTTGAAAACCAATATGCCCTAACGGTAAAACACGGTTTACGTTTTGATTTTGGCCAGCTTAAAAATCACCTCGATATTTTGATTTTACAAGGCGCTCAGTGGTGCTTTCCCGCCGCGGTTAATGAGGCTCAATTACGTGAAGGCCGAATTGCACGCGAGCTACGAGGCCAATTTTTTGAAGATGCTGAAGTTGATGTACTGATTCAACGTCAACATCTCGCCAGCCTAGAACGGCGCTTAAACAAAGTACTGCGCGAGGCCTCCTGTGTACCACCTAATGATTCCGCAGAGGCAGCAGTCGTTCATGCTGATACCAGCAATGGCGATAGCAAGGCGATCGCGAATATCAGTAATAGCAACACTTTAACCGAACTCCTTAACAGTGATAATCAATTCGCCACCAACTCGGCAATCATTAACCCAAAATATGCAGAGCGCCTTCGTACTGCGGCCCTGCAGCTTAAAGATCAAGCTCAAGTTCAAGCTCAGCAATTAACGATTACAGGCCATGCCGATCGACGTGGCACTAACGCCTTTAATGCCACGCTATCACAGGCTCGCGCTAACGCCGTTGCTCGCTTTTTGGTAGATGAAGGGATTGAAGAGCATCGAATTACTGTGATCGCAAAAGGTGCCCAAGCGCCGCTTTATGAAGGTAACAACAGCGCTGTGTGGCTTGTTAATCGCGCCGTTACCATTGAGCTAAGTCTTGTGAAGGTGCAACCATGAACCGTTTTATAGTTTCTTTTATCGTCGTTTTACTGTGTTGCACATTAATGTCTGCTCATAGCTCTGCCGATAATTATCGAATTCAAGCCGGCGATATTATTCGCATCTCATTACCGGGCGAAAACAGTCTAGACACAGAGTTTGAAGTGGACCGCCAAGGTAATGTCGTATTGCCAGAAGTGGGCGCATTAAATATTGAAGGCCTTAATGAAAACGAGATGCAAAGCGCCGTTAAAGGCGTGCTAAGCACCGCTTTTCAGTCTTTAAGTTCTATGCGCGTTTATGTCCACGAGCGCCGCATGCGTATTAGCGTTTTGGGCTATGTTAATTCTCCGGGTGAAGTCGTCGTTGCGGCCGGTGCATCGGTACAAGCGGTGATTAATGAGGCTGGCGGCTTACGTGCTGGGGCTCAGTTAGATCGCATGCAGCTGCGCCGAGATGGCCAACCTCAAATGTTCGATTACAAACTTTACCTGGACCAAGGCGACCCAACGCTTCTCCCTACGTTGCAGTCACTCGATACCGTATTCGTTACCGCTTCGCCCAAAATAGGCAACGTCGAACTCGAGTTTGACCCCGCCAAAATGGCCGATGCTGGCGACGCGTCTGATGCTCGCTCGGCTATTAAAGTCTTTGGCGAAGTTAACAGCCCAGGTAGCTTTACGTACATTGAAGGTACCACCGTGGTTGATTTACTCATGCGCGCAGGCGGTGTTACCCGCTATGGCGGTGTCGAGCGCATACGTATTATCAGTGAAGGTGAGCCCAAACTGTTCGACTTAAAAGCTTACCTCGATACCGGCAACACTCAACTTCTGCCCAAAATTAATGTGGGTGCGACTATTTTTGTTCCCATGCAAGAAGAAGCCATTAAATCCAGTGCCAGTACGGTTTACATCATGGGTGAAGTGTTTAGCCCCGGCGCCTATGAAGCAGCCGATGATGTGACCTTTATGGATATACTCGCCAACGCAGGCGGCCCTACCCGCTACGCCGAATCACGACAAATTCGCGTTTTAAAATTAGACGGTGCCGTTATGCGGTTTGATCTTGCGGCGTACACAGAAGGTACGATAAAAGAAACGCCTAAAATTGCTGCCGGCGATGCCATTTTTATTCCCGAAAAAACCGACATGAATGAAAAAAGCTGGCTAAAAATTGCCCCCGATCGCGCTGTGCGTGTTATTGGCGAGGTGGTACGCCCTGGCCGTATTGAATGGTCAAATGAAATGAGCTTACTGGATTTACTCGCTCACGTAGGCGGCCCCGTTAGCCGTGCAGACACAACCAATATTGAAATAGTCATACCCGACGCACAAGGTAAAACCAAAACCACTGTATTTAATTTGGACCGCTTTATTCGCGAAGGAAAATCCGACGCCGAACTCCCCCAATTACGTGCCGGCACTACTATTCGTGTGCACGATCTACCACAGGACCCGTCCGACAATAAATCCCAGTGGGTACGCCAATCCTCAGAAAAATCGATTTATATATTTGGTGAGGTAGGTGCCCCCGGGCGCTATATGTTTACTCACGACTTAGGCTTTTTAGATATTTTATCTGCCGCAGACGGCCCCACAGCCACCGCAGATTTACATAAGGTGCGCATAACCCACCGCAATAAAAAACATGCGCAAGTCACGCACTTAAACCTTGCGCTGTACTTTGAAACCGGTGACGAATCACTATTACCCGACATTCAACCCGGCGACAGCATTTACGTTCCAGCACGAGAGCGCGCATGGATTGATCAGCCCAAAGAAGAAACAATCCGTGTATTAGGTGAAATTCACGAACCCGGTCGCTATCAATTTAACGACTCCATGACCGTATTGGATCTACTCGCGCAAGCGGGTGGGCCAACCAGTAACGCCCTTGTGACCAAGATTTTAGTGGTTAACCCCAGCTGCTGTAAAAATAAAGCACGCCGTTTTGACCTGCTCAAATACAGTAAAAGCGGTCGCTTAGATCAGCTCCCCGTATTACGCGCCGGGGATACGGTGTATATCCCGAATAAAGAAGACAGTGCCGGCGCCAAAGCCCGCTTGGTACTCGGCGACATATTCAAGGTTGTTTCCCTTGGCATTTTATTTGGCCTGTGAGGTAGTTGTATGCAAATTGCACCGTTTGAAGCCGAAATCGAGAACCTCTATGGCCGCCTAGCGGCTAGC
>NZ_CEXWTU010000300.1:0-4946 GCF_982758155.1 Marinagarivorans sp.
CCCAGGAATTCAAAAACGGGAAGTTATTTCATGCGCGCCCCTTAGGGGGGGGAGGTGTAATCGTTTATCCAATTTGGCGCAAGGGATATGCAGGCCCCTGTGCCAAATTGAACTATCTATTATAAGTTACTGCTTATTTATGGTGACGACACCGTGACTTGTATGCGGCGGTGCAGCGTTGCAATGCCATTACTGGCGGTTAACCAGAAATCATAGATGTTGTCGTGGTTTTGATCGCCGGGTTTATCGTTATCGGGTGTTGTCGTAAAGGTGATATCACCTTGTGGATTAACCTCAAATAAACTGGCATCCGGCCCCATGGTAATGCTGTACAAAATAGGCACGCCGTCACCACTTATGGCTAGCTCAGAAACGATAACGGTATGGTTATTTATACCCTCTACAACTGTTACGCTGCGCGATACAGTTGTATACCAATTTACGTGAGGTCCACTGTCTGAGATAACGCCTACAAACTCTAGTTCACCATCATTATTTAAATCAGCGACTGTCACATACCTGCTGGAGTAAAACGATTTACCTACGCTATGTTTGGTAAAATTCGGCTGCGCGCTACCATCATTTTCAAACCACTTATTGGGGGCGTGAACAATATCGAGATCCCCATCACCGTCAACATCAGCAATGGCAGCATAGTCAGATCCCGAGTACTCAAGCTCTATATCATGGCGGGTAAAAATAGGCACTGCTCCTCCCTCATTTTTAAACCAGGCGACATCGCCAACCGCATTGGCGACCACAATATCTTCATTACCATCAGCATCAATATCGGCTGCTTGAACGGTTGTCACATCATTGTAGGAGAAGTAATTCGTAATCTCATGCCATAACTTATTGTTGCCCTGGCTTAATTCGACTTGTACTTTGCGACCCGAAAAATACAGGCCATCAGCAATACCGTCATTATTGAAATCGTGTATTGGCCCTTCTGGTGGATGAGATGCTAGATAATCGATGTACTGACGCAGAGAACCGAAGCCCATAGGTAAGTCGGTAGGAGCCTGTTGAGCTGAAAATGCAATGTGCGACTGATTTTTATTTTCAAAATACAGAAGCTCTCCGTTGTACTCTTCGGCAATCACATCCACCGCGCCATCGGCATTAAAATCCACCAGCCATAAATTGTCTTGTAAGCGTCTAGCGTCATTGCTATAAATACTATTATCAGTTGTGGCAATTTCATCAGGGGCTAGCCACTGAAGTGCTTCGCTCACGCTGGCATATAATGGCTGAGCATCGTCAACATCGGGTACTAAATCGCCATCATCATCGATATCCTGATGATTACCGATACCGTCGCCATCGGTATCCACAGTTTCACTGGGGTCAAAGGGTAGGGCATCATCGCTGTCTGGAATGCCATCGTTATCTGCATCACCATCATCGCGATAAACTACGATATTAAAATAGCGACGTAACTGCGAAAAACCATCATCTACGGTGAGCCAAAAATAGAGCGATTGATCACCATTATTCGGCGCTTGTAGTGTAATAACACCTGTCTCTTTATCAATTGATACGGCATTGATAAGGTCTTGCGAAATACCGCCTAATTGATAATTCAACGCGTTGTTATCGCCATCAATGGCTAGGCTATTAATCATTAGCTGATCACCTTCGGCAACCGTATGGCGTTGAGTATTTAGCGTTTTCCAAACAGGCAAGCCTGATGGCTGAGCATTAAAGAGAAAGCTTTTCATCCCGTAGCCTAAAATATCGACAAAGATACCGCTTCCGGCATCAGCGGGGGAGGCGTGCACTGAATGATACTTAAAGCTCACCGCGGATAAAGTCGTATTTTCGAACCAATGGGTCACAATTGGGGCATCGCGGTCCACTTTTGATTCTATAATAATGTCTGCATCACCATCGCCATCGATGTCGTCAGCCGTTAAGGTCGTGACACCACCAATTCCGGTAAACCATTCCTGCTTACGATAACTATTCTGTGGGCCTCCATCACTCAACAATAAAGTAAATGCTTGCCCTGCGCCAATCACTATATCAAGCACGCCGTCATTGTTTATATCTGCAGCGGCTACTTTACCTTTAGGAAAGCGTCCAAGAATTTGTGCTCGATACTCTAAAGGTTCTACCGCAGTGTTAGTCTCTGCGGCTTCACCTAACAATAAGCGGTACTGCGCGCCCTCAGGAGAATACGAAGGGGTTTCAACCGCTAATAAATCTGTAATAGTATCTTGATTAAAATGCCCAGCGGCAACAACCCTATATTGTTGGTAAGCGGAGGCTAAATACTGCTCATCATTTACGGTGCTCGGTCTCGGTGTAAAGTCAATGCGGTCGTCGCTGACGACTCCTTGTAACCACTGGAAATTTTGATTTTTAATTCCATTACCTAATACAGAGTCTAGAGTGCCGTTTCCATCGATATCCTGCTTTGGTTGGCTAGGACTAGGGGAGTTTAAATTACTTTTTCGTTGGACAAAGCCTAGCCCTTGATTTAATTTATTTAAATAAATATAAACCTGGGATGAACTGCTGTAATCATCTGAAAAGTACTCTCCTAAAATAATATCAATTGCGCCATCGCCGTCAACGTCAGCCACTGCTGCTTCTAAGCGCCCAGAAAAATTACCAAAACCATGTTGAGTAAATTCACCGTCGCCAGCATTTATAAATACCGCCGCTGTACCATCTGCGCGGGTAGCGAATAGATCGATTAAACCATCATTATTAAAATCAGCCGGGTGGTAATCAAAATTGTAAATGGCTGTATCGGCATGCACCTCTATATTGCGGCCTAGATTGGAAAATAACGGGATCAAGCTCGTGTCATAATCCTTGCGAATACCAAATAGTGGAGTGGTAGAAAATGTGCGCTTTAATTGTTGCTGCGAGCCTAAGTCTAAAAGACTTTTCCATTCAGGCTGCAGATAATACAAACCATTGAAGGGCGCGTTATCTACGCTATCATCATGGCCGTCGTTATCATCGTCTGTATCATGGCTATCGCCAATACCGTCGCCATCATTATCAAAAATTATCTCAGGGTTGAAGGGCGCTTGATCTTGGATGTCAGCGACACCATCATCATCGATATCGCCGTCATCGGAATAGGCATTTATGCTTAATAATACGCTATGAGTTGCGCCGTCTTTTTGATATTGAATCCATAATTCATAGCGGCTATCGAGGTTAGCATCTTGCGCATTAATGGGCGTTGGTAGCGGCGCTATGATTAATTCTGTATTAGTGCCATTGAGGTGAAAATAGTTCAGTGTACTATCGAGCGTTGCGGACAAGGTAAACGCACTAGCATCTTGGGCGCCCATAATTAACGACAGGTCAAATGCGTATTTTTTATCGGCTTCAATGTAAAGTGTTTGCCGCGGTATTGGGAGCGGCATATAGTTTTGATAGTTTGATGTAATGATATCAATAATACCGTTGCCATTAAAATCTTGAAGGCCTAAAGGAGGGTTGAAGAAACTGCTGTTATCATGCTGAATAATCGTTCCGCGATCAAACAATGGTAGATCTGGGTGGGTATTTTCCAGCCAGTGGCTCACTTCACCAGCGGGACGCCAGTAGCTAAATATCACATCGGCATCGCCGTCGGCATCAATATCGCCAACGGCAAGCCCTGAAGTATAGCCATCAAACGGTAGTGCTATTTTTTCATGTGATTTAAGCTGTGAGTCAGTCGCTACATATTCGTAGCGCAATAACGTCATTGAATTACGACTATTGAGCGTGCTGGTATTTACGCTCCAGAGCTCGTCAAAACCGTCATTGTCGAAGTCTGCAATAC
This sequence comes from Marinagarivorans sp., assembly GCF_982758155.1. NCBI lineage: Bacteria > Pseudomonadati > Pseudomonadota > Gammaproteobacteria > Cellvibrionales > Cellvibrionaceae > Marinagarivorans > Marinagarivorans sp. Next base: position 3,794 of record NZ_CEXWTU010000300.1, read on the forward strand.
CTATTTTGTAATCAACTTTTTCTAATAATTTTTCCGGGGTAGAAAATGTATTTCCGCCTTGGTTTTGTGCCCAAAAAACACCGTAGTCGTTATGGTAAACAATGTCATTCAGCCCATTATGTTCCAAATCGAGTAACCAAAAATCTTGAATGCCCTCTGCGATAACTAGTGCATCCTCTTGCAAGGTCCAATCATCGCTGATATGGGCCAGAGAAATACCGTTAGGCGTACTTACTAATAGTGCAGATTGTTGGTCGCTTATATCGCCCCGTAATATTTTTTGCCATCCCTGAGGGGTTGTTAAAGTATGGCTATTTTTCCAGCGCGAAGTTGTGCTTACTGGCTGCTGATTAAACACCTGTAGAATATTCCTCGAGTTTTTCCCCCAAACAATATCCTGAGTACCATCATTGTTAATGTCTGCGAGCTGCAAAATCCCCGGAAGTTTATGTTCGCTGCTTTCAAGTGTTGCGAGATCATGACGAGGTAAATCATCAAGCGACTGATAGCCTATTAAATTGGGCCGATTATTGTCATACCAAACAAGGCGACGAACTGTATCTGTTATTTCGTCGTGCAATATATCCAAATCGCCATCATCATCCATATCGATGAACTGCACAGCCAAAACCTTCAAACTGTCATCTCTCAGCCTTGAGGTGAAGGTCGTAACGCCATCACTCCTAGCCGGTATACTGGGCAGCAAGGCTGCATGTGGCAGGGTCACCGTAGCGGATGAGTTTGTGCCAGCCGAGGTTGGGGCATTCTGAGAGGACATTACAGATGACTGCGCTTGAGAGCTGTGTTGCTGAGGGGATTCGCTGCTGGATATATTACTGCTACTACTTAATGCCCCCCCATCGCAGCCAACCAATACCACTGCACTCGTTATTAACCCAAAAATCGAGCCGCGTGCGGCATGATAATGCCGACCTTTATCGCGTTTACACATAGATTATCTCCTCGTCCTTTATCCAATGTTGAATCGTACTTTCCGGTAAAACACTGCAGGTCGAACTCTCCTCATCAACTCAGTTCAATTAATGAAGTAGGTGTGACGGGCCTCACACTTTGTGTTTTCTGTCTGATGGTCTTTGAGTTAAGGGCCGAGGAAAAAATACTTTATCCAATAATACTTGCCTCCTACTTCCTC
>NZ_CEXWTU010000301.1:0-4931 GCF_982758155.1 Marinagarivorans sp.
AATAATCAATTCGCCTTTTAGGTGGGCATTATTTCTAACCCACCTGAATAGTTACAACTATTATTGCCTCGCCCCTTAAAGCTTATAAACTCCGCGCAAGCACTCTGTTAGGTCGGGCCCAAGGTGGGCCAACTCTTTTTTGTGTTTCGCTACATTCTTCGTTCTTGTTGCCGACCGGATATGTTGCTGGTGTACTCAAATACCCAATGGTTGCTTGTGAATTCTTTGTGATCGTTTAAACCGCTTACAAAAAGATAGCGGGGCAGGCACTCGTTTTGCGCACGCAGAGTGAGTGTTCCCTTTTATAGTCGTCGGATGAGATTTGATGAGTGCCTGTCCTCGTTTGTTCTTTCGTTTGTTCCAGTCATGAAGAGTATGGGCTCAACGTTTCTGGTAATGAAATGATCTAATGCCGCGAGGGAGGGGCGACTACTATTTAAGGGGACTAGGTAAAATTTACGGGTGAAATGGATGGTGACGTTGTTGCAGGGAGGGGCTAGTAAATACTTATTCATGTTTGTATTTAGCCTTTATATTGGTTGTTGTCACCGCGTGGATGTCCGGGCTGAAGCGATTGCACCGTTTCGTTTTAAGGCTTTGGATCACAGTCAGCTTGAGTTAATTGGTGGGCATTGGGCCGCTGTGCAGGACGCAGATGGTTTTATGTGGTTTGCCGGTACCGGAGGCCTAGCCCGCTACGATGGTTACACGTTTAAACTCTACAAGCACAACGCTAAAGACGCCTTCAGTTTAAGTAATAGTTTGGTGAAAGATCTTTTATTCGATAGCCAGCAGCAGTTGTGGGTGGCGACGGCGTGGGGCCTTAATCGCTACAACCCGGACACCGATAGCTTCACTCGGTATTTACATGACCCCAATAATCCGACCAGTCTTGGCCACAACGATGTCGTTGCTTTAGAGGAGTCGAGTAACGGTGATATTTGGCTGGCCACAACGGGAGGGCTGGACCGTTACTCGGCCGGCAGTGATAATTTTAGTCATGTGCGCCACGAAATTGACAACAATAATAGTCTTGCGGATAACCAGGTTCTTAGCTTGCACGAAGACAAAAACGGCGACTTATGGATTGGCACAAAGACACATGGGCTTGATCTATATCGCCCCAAAACCGGTAAGTTCAGTCATTATGACCATAATGCAAATGATTTAAAGAGCATTAGCCATAGTCAAGTGTTAAGTATTCATAGGGATCGCCAGCAGCGATTATGGGTGGGTACCTTTGGTGGTTTAAATCGCCTAGACGATAAAGGCTTTGTTCGTTATCAAAACGCCCCGGATAATACACGTAGCATCAGTGGCAATGTTGTACGCGATATATTTGAAGATCAAAAGGGGCACTTGTGGTTGGCTATTGATGGCGGCGGTTTAAATATATTAAACCGTGATAATGGCGAATTTACGCGCTTTGCAAATGGCAGTGAAAGCCCGAGCGGCTTAAGTAACGATCAATTGCGTTCAATTTATCAGGATAATAGCGGTGGTTTATGGTTTGGGCATTACCCTGCCGGTATAACCGTGGTGGATTATTACGCGAGTGGTTTTATCAATTATAAGCACGACCATAAAAATGCGAATAGTTTAAGTCATAGCGATACTCTCTCGGTAAAAGAAGACTAATACGGAGATCTTTGGTTGGGCACTGAAAAGGGTCTAAACCACATTAATCGTAAAAATGGTGAAATTACCAGTTATCAACATCAGCCCAATAATCCACAATCGTTAAAAATGAATCCGGTTAAGTCGGTGCTTATTGATTCCGCAGGAGAAATCTGGACGGGCACATGGCGCGGGGGCATGAGCCAACTGAACCAAAAAACAGGAAGTTTCACGCACTACCCTGACCTTGCAGGTAGTGTTGTACAAGGGATCGTTGAGGGTAGTGATGGGCTGCTTTGGGTCGCAACTGATAAAGGCTTAAGCTCTTACGATCGCGAAAAAAATAAATTCCACCATTATGCCAGTGAAGATCGTGGTGGAGAGCGCTTACCCGCGATGGAGATCTACACGTTACTAGAGGACTCTAAAGGTATTCTTTGGTTGGGGCGAGATGATAACCTGAGTCGTTTCGATCGCAAGGACAGTAGTTTTCAATATTTCGAGCATAATGAAAATGATGCCACGACGATTAGTGCGGGGTCAGTGCGCGCACTTTTTGAGGATAGCGCCGGTAATCTTTGGGTTGGTACCGGTGGTAATGGCGTTAATTTACTCAATCAGGAGACTCATAAGTTCACGCGCTATACGACAGATCATGGTTTAGCCGACAATAAAATTGGTTGCATGCTAGAGGATGCGCAAGGGCGAATATGGATTGGTACTGGTCGAGGGATATCGCGCTTTAATCTTCAGGCGAATAAATTCCATAACTATACTCGTGAACACGGATTAGCCGGCAATCTGCATAAACGGCCGGCCTGTACTAAAACCGCAGCGGGTGAGTTTGTGTTTGGGAGTACCAAGGGTGTCAGTGTTTTTGACCCCCTGAATATTGCCGAGAATTTGCAGGCGCCCCCAACAGTCATTATTGATTTCAAATTATTCAATCGCCATGTAGAGGCTGGCGGTAAAAATGAAGTGCTACAGAAATCTATCAGTAAAACAAAGGCGTTAACCTTAGATTATAATCACTCTGTTTTTTCTTTTGATTTCGTTGCCTTAAATTACACAATTCCCGAAAAAAATGAATATGCATATCAACTGGTTGGTTTTGATAGCGATTGGGTTTATGCCGGCAGTCGGCGTTCAACGACTTATACTAATATCGATCCGGGTGATTATATTTTTCGTGTTCGAGGCTCAAATAATGAGGGGGTTTGGGATGGGGAAGGTATTAGTATCCCCATTACTATACTGCCACCCTGGTGGCAAACATGGTGGGCTTATACGCTATATGTTTTGGCGGTTATTGCCATTTTAGCTCGACTAATCTATAGCCAGTATCAAAAACGTAAAGCCATTGAAGAGCAGAATCGAATACTTGAACTAAAAGTTACTGAGCGCACCCATGAATTACATCAGAAAAATGTTGATATACAGTGCATGCTTAGCAATATGCGGCAAGGCTTGTTCACTATCGACCCCGGTGGAAAAGTTAATCCTGAGTACTCTCATTATTTGGAATCTATTTTTTCCAGTAAAAATATCGCAGGTCACGACGCACTTAATTTACTTTTTACGAATAAACAACTACAAAGTGACGCTATTGGGCAGACCCAAGTCGCTTTAGACGCTATTATTGGCGAGGAGGCGATGTTTTTCGATTTTAATGCTCACGTTCTAACCCGTGAATATCGGCGTGTAATTGATGATGAAGATAAATCTTTATCTTTGGATTGGAATGCAATTGTCGATGACGGAATTGTCAAAAAAATAATGGTTACCGTACGGGACGTTACCGAATTAAGAAGGATGGAGAGCGAGTCTGTAAAGCAAAAGTTAGAGTTGGATATTATTTCTCAGATCATTAAATTACCTGCCGAAAAATATAGAAATTTCGATGTGTCTTGTCAAAAATTCATTGATGATAACAGGTCGGCTATCACCAATAATGCCCGTTTCTGCAACGATACAGTCGCGTTACTTTTTAGGAATATGCATACCATTAAAGGCAATAGCCGCACTCTGGGTTTTGATTGGATTAGCGAGTGTGCTCATCAAGCTGAGTCTCACTATAGTAAGCTCAAACATTGTGAGGGCAGTACTTGGGATAGTGAGGCGTTGTTATGCGAACTCAATTGTGTGGAGTTAGTACTTATTCAATACCGCGATGTTCACCAAGACCTCTTCGGGCGAGAAGGGGCGGCGGTTAATGATAATCAATTTGGTATTGTTCTAGATGGTGTCAGTGTGAATAAAATCCAACATTTGTTGGATGCGATAAAGCTTGAGGGTGAAGTCGATAGTTTGATTGCACCAGTTCAAGAATTGCTTGATTCAACCGTTGCAAGTTCCGTGGAGCATATGCTGGACGGCATTGTCGGTTCCCTTGAGGGCATTGCGAAACAATTACATAAACCGGTACCGCGAGTTCAAATTAACGATGAACATCTATTAATAAAAAATACAAGTCAGAATCTAATCACTGACGTGTTTTCACATTTGATGAGAAATAGTATTGATCATGGTATCGAGTCTTCTGAGGTTCGATTGGCTGCAGGGAAGCCCGCGTATGGAACAATCACTATAGAGTCGAAGACCACTGAACAAATTCCAACGATAACGGGGGAGGGTTTAAGCTGCGTAGCTCTGCATATTAGTGATGACGGGCAGGGCATTAATATTAAAAAATTATTTGATCGAGGGGTTGATCTTGGTCAATGGGATTTAAAGGATGCCCCTAGCTTGCTAGACATTACTCAGCTTCTTTTTGCCTCTGGCGTTTCTACCAGAGATGATATTTCCGATATATCAGGCCGTGGGGTAGGAATGAATGCGGTAAAGCAATTTTTATTAGATGCCGGCGGAGATATTCATTTGGAGTTACCCGCGCGCGCGCCCTTAAACACCGATTTCATTCCATTTAAGGCTGTCATAAGTCTACCGGAATCATTGTTTATTATTCGTTAGTAACGCATGGTAATAGTTTTAACTTATATACAGTCATAAAATTTTAGTTATCGGTCAACTCCCTCTGAAAATTGACTTACCCGAGCAATTTTATTAACCTAAAAGGGCGCACGCTCTAAATTCCCAGCGCATCCTTATTTTGTGCCAGGAGTAGTTATTGCGGAACATGATTCTAGGGGCGGTTGCGAAGTACGTAATACATTGAGTAACGAAGGTAATGATGTCGCAATCAAGCGTTAGTGGATGAGATGTTGATCCCTTGTCTCTAAGGGTGGGTGTCCACTGCAATGCTGAAGGCCGTGGGGGTTGTGAATGTGATTAACGAGGGCGGTTACGAAGAAATT
>NZ_CEXWTU010000302.1:0-4925 GCF_982758155.1 Marinagarivorans sp.
TGAGGAAGTAGGAGGCAAGTATTATTGGATAAAGTATTTTTTCCTCGGCCCTAACGGTTTCGTGTTTGTTTTATCAATAAGGTAAGCTGCGAAGGGGAAAAACCGTTACTTATTCCCTTGTCTTAGTTGCCCAAAGCATGGCGTCGCCCCTTAGGGACGATGCCATCCGCCAATACTGATTTCTACTTATTTCCTCCTTGAATTTCGGGTTAGGGGCGAGGCAATAATAGTTTGTCCAATTAGACGAGGGCGCCTGCTTTCTCAACAAGGCGCTCGAAGGGGCGCATGCCGGGGCATGTAACGCTTTGAGCAACGCGGTTGAGGAAGCGGGAGGTAAGTATTATTGGATAAAGTATTTTTTCCTCGGCCCTTAACCGAGTAGCGCCTAGTGGCGATTTGGTCCGCGGCGTGAGCGTTTTTTGCCGGCTGCTTTTTTCTCGGAGGCGGCGGCTAATACAAATTCCACTTTGTGGGCTTCCATATCAACGCGCGCGACTTTTACCTGAACCGTATCACCGATTTCATAGGTATTTTGATGGCGCTCGCCACTGAGCTTTTGGCTGGCGGCATCAAAGTGGTAGTAATCATCATCCATCGCGGTAATGTGGATTAAGCCTTCTATTTTCGTGTCGGCTAAATCAATGAATAAACCAAAGTGCATAACGCCATTAACGGTGGCGGTATATTCTTCGCCCACTTTGTCCAGCATGTAATGGCACTTTAAGGCTGCCTCTACATCCCAGCTTGCCTTATCGGCGCGGCGCGATAACAGCGAGCAGTGGTTGGCGATATCGGCAAACTCTGCGGCGCTGTAATGCGTTTTGAGTGGTTTTATGGGGGCTTTAGCGTCGGCGGCTAAGCGCACGTGGTTATTGCCTAAACCGAAAAGCTGTTTAAGTTTAGCGCCCAAGCTGGGTGTTGCTGGTGTGCTGCGAATAACGGCACGAATAGCGCGATGCACTAAAAGGTCGGGGTAGCGACGAATCGGCGAGGTAAAGTGCGAGTAGGCACCGTAAGCTAAGCCAAAGTGGCCAAGGTTGTCGGCACTGTATTGTGCTTGGCTTAACGAGCGCAGCATAATTGTTTGTATGGCATCCGCATCTTGTCGGCCCTTGATGCTATTCAGTAGCGCGGCGTAGTGCTTAGGTGTGGGCGTGTCGCCACCGCCTAAAGTTAAGGCTTTACTGCTGAGGAACTCACGCATGCTGGTCAGTTTTTTTGCTTGCGGCCCCTTATGCACACGAAATAACGCGGGCAATGTGTGCCGTGCTAAAAACGGCGTGTGCTTCTTAAGGAATAAAGCTGTGGCCACGTTCGCGCACAGCATGCACTCTTCAATAAGTTTGTGCGCATCGTTGCGAACAACGGGATGAATAGCGGCGATTTTACGCGCTTCAGTAAAACTGAATTTAACTTCTTGGGTTTCGAAATCGATAGCCCCGCGTTGCCCGCGTGCCTTGCTTAAACATTTGTAGAGGCTGTTTAAATCATGAATTTTGTCGATCAGCGCCGAAAACTTTTGCGTGAGTTTTTGGCCAGCAGGCGATTCAGACTCATTGAGCATCGTGTTCACTTGGTCGTAAGTGAGGCGTGCATGTGAATGAATAACACCTTCAAAAAAACAATGATCGGTCATCTTGCCGGCAGCGTTAAGGGTCATCTCGCAGACCATTACAAGGCGATCTACTTCGGGGTTTAGTGAGCAAAGGCCATTTGATAGCGCTTCGGGCAGCATTGGAACAACCATGCCCGGGAAGTAAACGGAGGTGCCACGGCTATAAGCTTCTTTATCTAATGCGCTGCCGTTATGCACATAATGCGAAACATCGGCAATGGCGACCATTAATGTCCAGCCACCTGAAGCTATAGGCTCACAATAGACGGCATCATCAAAGTCTCTGGCGTCGTCACCATCAATAGTGACAAAGGCTTTTTGGCGTAAGTCGATGCGGTGTGCTTTATCTTGTTCGCTAACGGCGCCACCTAGCTTTTGAGCATCGGACAGTACCGATTGTGGCCATTGATGCGCGATTTCGTGATTATTCAATGCGAGCGTAATTTCGATGCCGGCATCGTCGCGGTCTCCCAGTACTTGGGTGATTCGACCCGTTGCAGGATGCTTGAACGTTGGGTAGTTCGTGATTTCTACAACCACGAGCTGATCCGGCTCAGCGCCACTTAACTGGTCTTCTTCAACGGTTATTTCGTGAATGATACGCGTGTTTTCGGCTTCAACATAATAGCGTGCGCTAGCGTATTTCAATTGCCCAGTAATTTGGCTTTTGCCACGCGATACAATATCGAGAATCGCGATCTCTTCACGGCCTTGTTGGTTTAATCCGCTGACGCGCGCTTGAACGGTGTCACCATCAAAAACGCGGCGCATTTGGTGGCGCGGTACAAAAAGGTCGCGCTCAACACCGGCTTCTTTGAAAAAGCCAAAGCCTTCTTTGTGGCCAATAATTACGCCGGTGTGAATCTCGGCGGGGTCGACAGGCGCGTAGCCTTTTTCGCGGCTGTAGCTCACTTGCCCGTCGCGTTCCATTGCACGCAAGCGGCGGCGCAAGGCTTCTTGTTGTTCGTCGCTGTGTAGCTCTAATATAACGGCTAACTTATCGCGGTTAACGACAGCTTTGCTTTTAATGATAGTTTCTAGCAGGAATTCGCGACTGGGAATGGGGTTGTCATATTTCTCGTAATCGGCGCTATTAATGGCAGATTTAGAATCTTTGGTATTGGAATGCTTAGTCATAATCTCTCTTGGTTAATTAGCCCTCTACCGTTGCTCTTGTCATTTTAAGTGAGCCGGTGAATTAATCATTTTGGGGCTAAAAGTACTCACATCGTGTGAGGTCTTTAATGGGGGTGCGTAATGCTTAACAATAAATGCAGCCTATTTGCTGGCAGGTATAGTCTTGGTTTTAGCGTATTGGCAGGCTTAGGCGCGGTGTAAACTGCGGCAAAAATTAAGCAGGTACAGGGCGAATACAGCGTTAGCCAATGGCTAGTGAGTATGAAGTTCAATAGGATTTAAACGGAAAGGAGGGACTTACAAGAGTGATATGGTCAAAGGCATATCGATGTGGCTAGAATTATTAACCCTTTTAGGGCTTCAGCCGGCTAGTTGTTCCTCTAGCCTGTAAATCTACGACAAACAGAACGTTAAAAACGTCTATATTTCAAACTTGCGGGCACCGTACAGGGTCTTGCGCTTACAGGCAAACTTTATTTCGATATTCAGTATTTGTCGGCCTTAATACTTGACGGGCGGCATACTATGGATTGTTAGCCGTATCACTAAAGTGACTAGGTACGTAACGGTAGTGTCCAGTGACGGGGTAATCGAAAAGCATATCGTCTAGCTTGGGGCCTTGGCCAATATTGTGCACAATCAGAGGGTTGCCGGTTGCGGGCGATTTTTGTTCGCTGACAATGCCAATATGCGGCAAGTTTCCGGCTAGCTTCCACGTCACTATATCGCCGGTTTGATAATCCACAGCATTGGCGCTAACCGTAAGTGTTTGGCCGTTTCGAGTGAAAAATGTTTGCAGGTTTGGCACTCGGCGGTGGTCAACGTTTTTATCGGGGCGGGTAAGGCCCCATATTCGTCGCGAGGGGTATAGCGAAAAATGTAATGCCATATCTTCGTGTACAAGCTGCTGTAAATCTGCACCAATACTACGGTACGCTCGAATGAGTACATCGGTACAAACGCCGGTATTTGCAGGCACATCGCCATTCGGGTAATCAATAGCAACATAGGCGCCGTTATATATGACGGCATGCTTGGTTCTTTCAATTGCAGCTAAATTGAAATCCTGCATAAACGTTTGGCTAGCAACGGTTTGGGCATAGAAACACCACAGGAATGGTAGGATCTTTTGGGACAAGATCTTTAGGCGCTCGAATGGCGTGGTGTTTGTCATGCACTATACCTATGATTATTTCAGCTTTTCTTTTATAAAATTTATGGCTTTCTCGTTATGGTTTTCCCAGCCGGGGCCACCGGAGCCGTGATTCCCTTTTTTAGCGACGTAAAGTGTGGAGTCGAGTTTGGCTTCTAGCATTTTTTGATGCATTAATTGGCTGTGAGTGATAACGACATTTTTATCTTCATCTCCATGCATAAACAAAACGGCACCAGTAATTTTATCCGCTGTGTAAAGTGGCGAGCGCTCTTCGGGGGTTCCATCTTTGGCACACATGCCATAGATATACTCGTTTTTCATTAAATCGGCGTGGTTGGTGGTTACCCCCCAAAGCCTAAAGTCTGTAATAGGGAAATAAGCCACAGTCGCTTTAACCTGCTCTTCAATTGCCGCCGAAAGCACGACTTGCCCACCTAAAGATTGCCCCCATAGTGCGATACGCGTTGGGTCAACATTGGGATGGTTGGCTAGCCATTTTACGGCTTTAATAATATCTTTAGGTTGGCGGTAGCCGCAATCGTCTTTCCCGCCGGTAGGCTTCCAGCCTCTAAGTGTGACCGATAGCGTAATAAAGCCCATCTCGGAAAACTCTTTGGCAGGGTAGCTGTATTCCATGCCTGGGTTTTTGTTGTATGGCATCCAGCCGTGCACCAATATAATAGCGGGTAATTTTTCGACAGATTTTGTTGGTGTATAAAGTACGCCGTACATATTTAAATCACCCATCGGAATCGAAATTTCTTGCCCGCCTTTAGCTATTTTTCCTGGGATTACGGGGCTTTCTTGTGCATTTACTATGTGGCTAGAGAGTAACAGCGGGAGTAGGAATATAATAAGCAGGTATTTCATGGCGAGCCTTTCATTGGTGGTTAGGGGCGTGCATGAAATAACTTCCCGTTTTTGAATTCCTGGGTGCACGCTTGCCTTCGTTGAAAATATTTGCAATAGCCGGCTATTAGGGCCGAGGAAAAAATACTTTATCCAATAATACTTGCC
>NZ_CEXWTU010000303.1:0-4923 GCF_982758155.1 Marinagarivorans sp.
GGTTTTCGCCATTTGCATCAAAGAGATTAAAGCCTCTTGCATACGTGCGCCACCGGTTGCAGGGAAGCACACCAAAGGAATTCGCTCTTCCAACGCGCGGTTAGCGGCACGCGTAAAACGCTCACCGACTACATAACCCATAGAACCACCGTGAAACTCAAACTCAAAGGCAACAGCAACTACCGGCATACCTTTTAAATTACCGCGCATAGCGATTAAAGCATCTTTTTCACCGGTTTTTTTCTGCGCCGCAGTTAAACGATCTTTGTACTTTTTAACATCTTTAAATTTAAGGCGATCGACAGGTAAAACATCCGTTGCTAGCTCTTCACGCGAACCGGCATCCAAAAATAAATCTAGGCGCTTGCGCGCACCTATACGCATGTGATGATCACACTTTGGGCACACGCCTAAATTTTTCTCTAATTCTGGGCGGTACAACACGGCGGCGCACTTCTTACAGTTCTGCCATAAGCCTTCAGGAATATTACTCGCGTTTTTACGCTCATCAGAACGTGCAACTTTAGGGACAATCTTATTAAACCAACTCATTATGCTGCCTCTGAACACCCTCGCAGGGTGCCTGCTCTACGATATATCGATTTTTCTGCCGTTACCTTATTGGTAACGCAATGAATAAACTAAGCTACGGCCATGGTGCCGTTATGCGTCCAACCCCTGCCGAATCTCGCCAACCTTTTCGCCTACTTTTTGGGCAATAGCTTCGGCAGAACCTTCAGCCATCAATGCCACTAGCACACTACCCACAACGGCACCTTCAGCACTTTGGCTAGCGGCTTTAGCGCTAACGCCATCTTTAATACCAAAACCCACCATCACAGGTAAATCAGTTGTTTTACGGATCGCGGCCACTTTCGTGATCACCGACTCCACATCCAAGTGGCCAGCGCCAGTAACGCCTTTAAGTGATACGTAATAAATAAAGCCTGAAGCCGATGCCGTAACATGCGCAATGCGAGCATCTGCCGTTGTTGGCGCAATCAAGAAAATATTGTGTATTCCTGCCGCTTTAAGCTCTACATCTAAATCAGCCGATTCTTCTGGTGGCAAATCGACAGTTAACAAACCATCAATGCCTGCCACTGCGGCAGCCTTTGCGAATTTTGCGTAGCCCATACGCTCTACAGGATTGGCATACCCCATTAAAACAATAGGTGTCGTCGCATTTGTTTTACGGAATTGAGCTACAAGGTCTAACGTGCTTGTTAAGCTAATGCCGTGCACTAAAGCTCTTTCGTGAGCGCGCTGAATCGTTGGCCCTTCGGCCATTGGGTCTGAGAATGGGACACCGATCTCAATAATATCGGCACCATTACTGACCATACTATGCAGGGTAAGTAATGTTGTCTCAGGTGTTGGGTCACCATTAACGATATAGGTAACCAACGCTTTGCGGCCTTCAGCTTTTAATGCATCTAGTGTTGTCGTTATTCGGTTCATCTTAAACTTTAATCCCATCAATTTCGGCAACAGTCAGAATATCTTTATCGCCACGCCCCGAAAGATTCACAATAATAATATCGTCTTTATTCATTTCGAGTGCCAGCTTCTCGGCATAGGCTATAGCGTGCGAAGATTCTAACGCCGGCATAATACCCTCTACGCGCGTTAAGCTGCGAAAGCCATTCATCGCCTCGTCATCATTAATCGGTACGTAACTTACACGACCCACATCTTTCAGCCATGCATGCTCAGGCCCAACACCGGGGTAATCTAAACCCGCGGAGATTGAATGTGTTTCAATGATTTGACCGTTTTCATCTTCCATCAAGTAAGTGCGGTTACCGTGAAGAATACCCGGCACACCATCATTAAGGGGAGCTGCATGCTTACCGGTTTCAACCCCATAGCCGCCAGCCTCAACACCAAACATCGCGACATCTTTGTCATTCAAAAAGGGGTGGAATAAACCAATCGCATTAGAACCACCGCCAACACATGCCACCAAAGCATTGGGCAAACGCCCCGTTTGCTCTAAGCACTGTGCACGCGCCTCTCGGCCAATAACACATTGAAAGTCGCGCACCAATTGAGGGTAAGGATGCGGGCCGGCAACAGTGCCAATAATATAAAAGGTGTTGTCGACATTGGTGACCCAATCGCGCATGGCTTCGTTCATGGCATCTTTTAATGTTTTAGAGCCCGATTCGACCGGTACAACCGTAGCGCCCAACAGTTTCATGCGGTACACATTCAGAGATTGGCGCTTAACATCTTCAGCTCCCATGTACACAACGCACTCTAATCCTAAGCGCGCGGCCACTGTCGCGGTTGCTACACCGTGCTGACCAGCTCCGGTTTCAGCAATAACACGTTTTTTGCCAGAGTGCTTAGCCAGCAACGCTTGCCCAATCGTGTTATTCACTTTGTGAGCACCCGTATGGTTCAGGTCTTCACGCTTCAAATAAAGTTGTGCACCACCCACTTTTTTCGTCCAACGCTCAGCAAAATACAGCGGCGACGGACGCCCAACGTAGTGCGCCAAATCATAATCGAACTCTCGGCAAAACTCCGCATCATCCTTCAAGCGGTCATACATTTCGCTTAACTCGTCCAGGGCATGAATCAGTGTTTCAGACACAAAACGCCCGCCAAACTGACCGAAGTGGCCTTTTGCATCAGGCAATTGATTAAAATCAGTGGGTTGCTCAATAATACTCACGGTATTCCTCAATTTTTGAATGTGCGCGCAGTAACAGGCACATAATATTTAGTTGGCTACATTCGCCATAAATTGCTTTATTAGGTTTGAATCTTTTACACCGGGGCTTGCCTCTAACCCGCCACTGACATCCACAGCCCAAGGGGCAACGCGATTAACAGCGCTAGCGACGTTGTTGGGGTCTAGACCGCCCGCCAAAATGAGCGGCTTGGCTATACCGCTGGGTATGCCGTCCCAGTCAAACGTTTCACCTGTGCCGCCTGGCACCCCTTTACGGTAAGCGTCTAACAATATGCCTCGCGCACCAACATATTCATTCGCAAGCCCAGCAATGTCGACACCCGGTTTCATACGTAACGCTTTGATATACGGACGATTATAACGCTCACAAGTTTGAGGCGATTCATAACCATGGAACTGCAGTAAATTCAAAGGCACCGCTTGTAAAATTTGCTCAACATCACGCGGCTCTGCATTCACAAAAAGCCCCACGACTGTCACAAACGGACCAGCCGCTAAAGCAATTTCACGTGCAACCGCAAGATCAGCAACATAGCGCGGGCTAGGAGGGTAAAAAACAATACCCAAAGCCTCTGCGCCAGCACCAGCCGCCACTTGTGCATCAGCTGCCGAAGTGATCCCGCAAATTTTAACTCGCACAGTGCGCGCCATAGCCAGTACACCCTTACCCAAAAAGGGCGCAATATTACCAGATTTACCGTAACGAAGGGAGTCCTGTCCATAGCGTATTACCTCAGTAATGGGAAGATAAATAACCGCTAGACAATCATGTAAAAGTAATATTAAAAGTACAGCTTGGGCGCCATAACTATTTTGCACATTTTTAAGAACTGGCGCTTGACTTTACATAGCCAAGTAGTGAAAATGTGCGCCCTTCGCGGGGTCAACCCGACGAAGAACTTGATGGCTAGGTAGCTCAGTTGGTTAGAGCACAGCACTCATAATGCTGGGGTCGGGAGTTCAAGTCTCCCCCTAGCCACCATCATGTTTCGGCTGTAATTTAGAAGTCGCTATTATGGTAACTCCGGTCTCTTCGCAACGATACGCTGTGAACTCCGCCAGGCCCGGAAGGGAGCAACGGTAACAGTATTATCGTGTGCTGAGATGTGCTGGAGTTGCCACCCAAAATAGCTTTGGCAATCAAGTTTTTGCTCTCTCGCTCGTTTAGTTTTTTTATCTCTGGCCGATCTTATGATCGACACTCCTCTATCATGGTGTCCATTTTTTAGCGCGTCAAGACCTTCTGAGCCAAATGCGGCAAATTCATCTCCCCCAAGACCTTTGTTAAACGCCCCGATGACATCGAAACATACTGACGCGTCGTCGAAATCATTGTATGGCCCAATATCTGTTGTACAGCGAAAATATCTGGCGCCCCTTCGGCAGGATTACATAGTCGTGTCGCGACCGTATGCCGAAACTTATGCGCCCCAACGCTCAACTCAGTATTTTTATTCACTCTCTTAAAGAAATCTGTGATCGCTCGGGCTCTCATTTGCCCTGCAACTTGCTCGCACGGCTTATATCGACCGTTGTGCCAACATACATTAAAGAGAGGATCTTCTGGAGCGAGAGACCGCCCCAACACTGATGAGGATTTCTGCATCACATCCTGAAACACATCCGCCAAGACTGGGTGCATTGGTATTGACCACTCACGATAAGTCTTTGAGCCTTGATGAGATAGCTTGATAACCATAAGTTCAAAATCAAGGTCATCTACGCGCAGACTGACGAGCTGTCTGCGCCTCATTCCAGTGAAATATAAGGTTTTGATAACCGCGAGCCAAAACCACGCAGGGTCATACCGCTGTTTATTATCATCCAGATGACTAAAGAGCTGCCAAAGGTCGTTATCTGACAAAGATTTTGATACGCCAGCCGGTACCGGTCCGGTCTTGACTGCTCGGAAATGATTGCTCTCGGCATAGCCTTGCGCGACTGCATAATCACCAATAATGCGCAGGTAGCGCAAATAACCGTTATACGTCACGGTTTTAGCGTTAGCTAATGTGATCCGCTTAAATTGAGCAATATCACGAACCGAGCATGCCCCAACTGAGCACATTGCTCTTATGTCAAACAACCGCCCGATTCGAATTATGGTAATACGTGTTTCTTCATTGAATACATTTAAATCGCAGTATTCAGCTGCAAGCTCTTCAAAATACATCTTAATCCCCTTTTACTCGCTCACAAACCTCCTCAAATGCAACGTT
>NZ_CEXWTU010000304.1:0-4895 GCF_982758155.1 Marinagarivorans sp.
GCTGAGAAAACAGGCGCCTTCGTCTAATTGGACAAACTATTATTGCCTCGCCCCTAATCAGTTGTTGAGGTGACTCGGGGAAGGGAATTTATGTCGTTTTTTTTGCGTGAGAGGCTGTTTTTTTGGGGTGGCTGTTCACGAAATCAGTGATAGGCATCAGTAGCCAATTTTCTCAAACCCTACCTGTGATGCCTACCTTTTTATATGGCTAAAACATTTAATCGGGTGTAGATCAGTTAATGGTTGGTGTTGAGGTTAAACACCTTGCTGAGCCAGCCAGCTTTTAAGCTGGGCTAATGGTAGGGCACCTGCCAACCTGGCTTTTTCTTTACCCCCTACAAATAGAATCAGCGTAGGAATAGAGCGTATGTTCCAGCGCCCACCTATTGCTTGCTCTTGCTCTGTATTTAGTTTCGCTAATCGCAATTTGGGTTCTAATTCCGCGGCGGCCTGTGCAAAGGTGGGGGCAAAGTTTTGACACGGCCCACACCAAGGCGCCCAGCAATCGACCAATACCGGCAGCTCATTATGATTAAGCACCGCTGCCACATTGGCCGAAGAAAGTTCAATAGGTTTACCGCTGAATACTTGGGCTTTACACTTGCCGCACTTAGGCTTATCCCCTAGGCGGTTAGTGGGTAGTCTGTTTTTACCATTACACTTTGCGCAGGTTACATGGGTGGATTCTGACATGGTTTACTCCTCATATTTATGCGGGGAGTTTAACAGAGGCTAGGCATTCGGGGTGCCTCCATGGCTAACAACACAAGTTGAGCCATCGTTGATTATGGAAAATAATATGTTGTTGAATATTTTAACGCATACACCGGTTTGGGTTTATGGTTTTTTAGTGGGGCTAATTGCGTTGGGCTGGCAGCAGAGTCGAGACCGTACGGTTGGACTTTTCATTCCTTTTGTATTACCTGTTGCAATGTTGTTTTTATCGTTGTTTGGTGTGGTGAAGGATTTTGGCTTTGCCATAACAACCCTTACACTGTGGCTGAGTGCTTTGATTTTAGTGGCGACGATGGGTTATCGGGTCAAAAAGGACTCTAAAGATTTATTTGATGCAGATGCAAGATTGTTCTTTTTGGCGGGTAGTTGGTGGTATCTGTTTTTTATTCTGCTTATATTTATGCTTAAGTATAGCGTGGGCGTTTTTTCGGCGCTGGATGTTGTTTTCACGAAAGAGCGTAGTTATTTGTATTTAATGCCGGTGCTATATGGCGCTTTGAGTGGTGTTTTCTTTGTGCGTAGTCTTTATTTATTACGCCTTGTATTTGCGGCGAATAAGCTGCGGGCGGATTAAATTAGTATAGAGCTATAGCTATTTAATGTTATTAGCTTGTCGGATAATTTTTCAAGTTTTCTGGCGGCAGTAAGTTTTCCTTTTTTTGGCTTAAAGCCGCCTAACTTCAGTAAACAAGCAACGTTTATATTATTCAATTGTCAGCGGTATGTGGCTAGTGGCGCCGCTGTATATGTGATGGACTCCCAAGGCTGGGATTTGCGCGTTTCCCCATATCCCAATGCTATAGATTAAGTCTGTAGCGGCATCCACGGTAAAGTTCTGAGCTTGGTAGTCCTCGCTTGAAATGCGTCTAGTTTTCGCGTCTATATTCCCATTTGCGACATATAGTCCGCCGTGATTTATATAGAATGATTTACTGCTGTCAAAATTCTTGTAAAAATGCTGAAAGCCGATCATTGTGTCAGCTGCCTCATTAAACCAATATTGAGATCCAACCGCTACTGCTGTTGCGTCTCCAGTGATTCGGAATCCATTGATGTTATCTTCAGAATATCTTCGCCCCCAGTAGTAAAGGATATTTTCTGCTGGGTTATAGCTTAACTTCGGCGAACTGTATTCTAAATTAACGTTTAAATTCTGGTCTGTTAGGAGTCCCTCTTGGCAATTGAATAGAGGCTCATCTTGGTTTATTAGCATTGTTGGATCTGCTGCTAAGCCCATAGAGTTATAGAGGTACATTACAGGAGGGATGGCTTCGTTATTGTTCTCGCTACATAATTTCTTCGGTAGAAATACGACGGTGTATCCCGAGTTGACATACAAAACCTCTACATCGTATTCGATCCCCTGCATTTGCTCAGCTAAGCCATCTATTCTATATAAGTCAACGGTACTGCCATCATCGCCGACAGCTATAAGGCGCCAAATGTGTGAAGACGGCTCATGCAATACCATGAGTACACGTTCGTTGAGTACTCTGAGTTTTTCTATTGTTGAATTATCGGTGTTTACTATTTGGGATAATTGGCTACCTTCACGATTCATTCGCCACAGGGTATTTTCACTGGCTAGATATATGGCGCTTTTACTTAAAGCAATTTGACGTGGTGAATCTATATAGTCAGCGACTGTGTCGTCGAGCTGATCTTTTAACACCCATTCCAGCTCAAGCGGAGCTATTTCTGTATCATTTTTATTTGAATATGCGATCGTTATTCTATCACTAGGATTAACTGAGTAACCATAATTGAAATATTCAGGTGCATTCATTCTAAGTAAAAATTTCTGTGCGTAATAGGACTGGAGTATATTTGTATTCGAGTTGCCGTACTGTATTGGGTCGAGAAAAATGGGTAGATTGTTTTCATCAAATTGGGATTCAATGAATGAAAAATAGTATCCAAAAAAACGCGTAATATCTGGATCGAAAACCTGCCACTCATCAGGGTAATACATTGGTGCTTTGGTGTCTTCAATTGTTAGGATTAGCGGCACGACGCCATTCTCATTAGGCTCAACATAGCTGTTGGGCAGTGGGAATAGCTGTGTTGCGCTTAATTGCTCTGCGTCTTTAACGGTAATGTTTATATCAATGGTTGAAAGCTGTTCGCCACTTATTGGGTCAGTAGCTATGACTGTGGCTTTATAAGCATTATCTTGGGTGTAGTCCTGAGGCTGTTCGTAGTCAGGTGTTTGTCTAAATTGTACTTCACCGGATTGGGTGTTGATGGCCAGTTGTGACGCATCTTCTCCTGCTAGGCTATAAAGTGTGCTGGCAGTACTCGGGTCGGCTAAAGTGCTTTTATACGCAGTACCTTGATGGTTTTCATAAACCTCGATTTCAGAGCTTGATGGCCATGTGTTACTCGCTCCAGTACACCCCGCCATGCAAAATAAAATTAACCCAAGCGCAGAAATATTCTTACACATAGTAGTCTTCTTTTTATTGTTCTAGTGGTTTTGATGTGCGCTAGAATTTATTCCGGGTCGCTCAAATCGCGATGCACATGTATACGTTAAAAAAGTAACTCAATTGGAATTTTTACACTCGGTGTCATTAGGGGGGGTATATATTGGGACCCCTAATGACTTTATATAGGCTATTGCTTTTAGATCTTATGGTTATCTTAGCTTTACCCAAAAAGCATACAAGGTAATTGAGTGGCAGCGAAGGCGATAACACCAAGACTAAAAAGTTGATCACAAATTTAGTGAGCAGAATGTCTAGTGCTTCACATTGACGGGTGAATATCATCCTCGGGGATATACGGCCCTGCGATGAAGTTCTCAATAGTTGTTGCTATCTTTGCGTTATAAAGCTTAATGAGTTTAGCTGAGATAAATTGCTCAGTATCGATGAAGTTGGAGTTCTGATGTGTCTGAGTGTCAGTTAGGCTATTTTGGCGACCCTTATATTGGTTCGGGTTGAGTAGTGAATAAAACGTTATTTTTTGTGGGTCGTTGAGTGGTTGCGCTCGTTTCTAACGATAGAATTAGCGTGACTATTTATCGAGTGATTATATCTTTAATTGGGTTGGGTGCCGTTGCGAAGACAAGATAGTAGCAGAGGCATTGTGAATCGTGATGCTATTCTCAATTCTGGTGATTTTATTGCGTGATTGTTGAAGGTTTTCAACTAAAGGGCGAGGCAATAATAGTTTATCCAATTAGCTGAAGAGGGCCTACGAGGAGGCCGGTTATTAAAATAACAGATAGAGGCGGGAGCCACTTATTCGACATTGCACTGCCACTGGGAGTGGCCGACTAGGATAACGTAGTCGCAGTTATCGAGGCCTGCGAGTCACTAAGGGGCGTCGTTCAAGCATGAGTGGATCAAGTAGTGCTTCTTCATTCTTAGCCGCATTATCGCGAAGATTGATATTACCTTTAGCTATGATCTTATTCTTTTAACTGTTTATATCTTCAGCTCTTTGCATTGGCTGACGAATAATAGTTTTCCAATTTTCCGGGGCTGCACGGCGGATATCGGTTAGATAAATTTCGTGATGCTTGCCGGTGAGTTTACCACCGTTTTCGTGAATAAATGCGTGCACTCTTTCTACCGTAGGCCCTTCTTCGGAAAACGGTCCAACGTGAAGTGTTTGTGCGCACGGGCCTTCTTCAAAGGCTTCATAATTAAGTTTATCAATAGCGGGTAAGTTCTTTTTACTTTTTACTTGTTCTATGGCCTGCTCAACCAGTGTTTGGGTGATGAACTCGGGTTGCATGATCATCATGCTCCAGATCCAGTTCGCTTTATTATCGTTAACGAAATCGCTCATATCATTGGCCCACCATAAACCTTCCAGTGGCAATACGCCGTAATCAATTTCGCGTTCCGATTTTTTAATCATAAATTTAAGGGTGTAAGCAACGGAGTAAAGCGCTTCGATGGCCTGCTGATGTTCCGGGGACCCTGGTTCGCCTTGTCCATTGACGACAAGGTGATTCATTTTGGGAACGGCAACCTCAATCACTTTTTTAGCAGAGCATTTATACAAGTCTTTAAGTTCTTTTTTGTAGTCGATTTTTTGCATTGCGATGCCCTTTGCCTGCCGTGCTAGATATTATTGTTGAGGTGTTAGGGACGAGGAAACAATATTTCATCCACTAATGCTTGATCTCGACCTCCTTACCTTCGTTG
>NZ_CEXWTU010000305.1:0-4879 GCF_982758155.1 Marinagarivorans sp.
CGGCTTTCTTATCGAGGCGCTTAAAGGGGCGCATGCCGGGGCCTATACGGATATAGGTCATTAGGGTAACGCATGGAGCAGTTACCGAGGCATGTAACGCTTTGAGCAACGAAGGTAAGGATGTCGAAATCAAGCATTAGTGGATGAAATATTGTTTCCTCGTCCCTTAAACAACGAAGCTAAGGATGTCGGCATCAAGGTTTAGTGGATGAGCTGTTATTTCATCGCTTCAGAGGCGATGTGAAAAACTTTGGCTATTTAGCCGCGCCAACTTGAGTTGGCGCACGTCTGTTGTCAGTGCATACGAAAAATCTTCCTCGACAATGACATCCTGAATAGGGATATCTTCAAAGCTGTACTTATACCTATATTTATAGTTCGACGTCAGCTAAAGAAAACTCTGGGTTTGCTAGTCCTGTCCAAATCACTTCTATTTGTTGCCAGTTAACAAAAACCATAATCAATACAAATGCCTGGCTAGCGGCAAAGAGTGGTTGGCTTAAGGAGTGATTTTTTCGTAGGGAGTGAAACATCATGGTTGCCCCAATCCCTAGTAGGGTTCCACCGATAACATCTATAATTAGGTGTTGTTTTACGAGCAATGTGGATGAAATGATAAGTGCCGGAATCCAAATCCACTTCAACATTTTATTGCCGTATTTTATATAGAGTAAGCCCCAGCAGTAAGTGTTTAAAGCTACATGAAAACTTGGGCAGTTGTTTAGCGGAGTATCAATTTTTTGTTGGAATAGTGTTAGTCGTGAGAATATATCATCGCCCGTTGCATAGTCTCTCTCTAAAAGCACCGGGAATAATTTAAACGCTACAAAACCAATACTGAGGACGGCAATAAATATTGTGCTACCCCAGTAGTAATCTTTTCGGTCAGAAAGTAAAAGTAGGGGCGCAAAGACAAATAAATATCCCGCTATGTACGGGATGATAAAAATAGGCACAAGAGGGATCATTTGATCCAGTGCCGTATTTCCTCCGCTCATTACATCGATATGATGGCCTTTAGATGCCCAGACGTAACCCAATTGAAAGAATAGGGTAATTGATATTCCGGTTAATATGCGTGGTAACCAATAGCCTAAAAAATCTTTTTGTTTAAAAAATCCTAGCGTCATGCTTTATTCCTTTCTTAAAACAACATCCGTCGCGGTATCATCAAAAAAAATTTATATATTCAAAGTTATCCGCAATTATCACTCTTGGCAATAAAGGTATTATCAACCGTGTTGCTGACCTTCAGTAAGTAGTGTGTAGGTCTCTGGCCATAAAATAAATACGTAATATTACGTATCCTTATCAATAA
This sequence comes from Marinagarivorans sp., assembly GCF_982758155.1. Lineage (NCBI taxonomy): Bacteria > Pseudomonadati > Pseudomonadota > Gammaproteobacteria > Cellvibrionales > Cellvibrionaceae > Marinagarivorans > Marinagarivorans sp. The sequence continues at coordinate 1,319 of NZ_CEXWTU010000305.1, forward strand.
GGATGTCAGTTCACATATGAAGGAGCTATCTGAGTGGTGATTCGGTAGCTATATTTGATTGCTATATATCTAGCAGGAATTGACGTGAGATTCGTTCCCTCGGATCGATAGCATGGCACCCAAAGCAGCCTTAGGGGCGAGGCAATAGTAGTTTGTCCAATTAGACGAAGGCGCCTGTTTTCTCAGCAAGGCGCTCGAATGGGCGCATGCCGGGGCCTATATGGACATAGATCATTAGGGTAACGCATCGGTACAGGATGTACTTTATTAGACATTGCACCGCCACACGGATGTGGCAGATTAGGATAACGCAGGAGCAGTTATCGAGGAGCATAATGTCGAGGAGCAGTTACCGAGGCATGTAACGCTTTGGGCAACGCAGTTGAGGAAGTAAGAGGCAAGTATTATTGGATAAAGTATTTTTTCCTCGGCCCTTAAGTGGATCCACTCTTGGAGCGTCGTCGATTGGTGGCGTGAATATGAGTATCGATCAGGCGAAACTATTTATGAGTTAAGCCGTCTGACAGCCAGCGCTACTCATGTGGCAAGCTTGAAGTGGTTGCTACCAGTCATAGTGAGAAACAGCTGTTTACCGCAGAAATACCTACTTGGCTACTCGATGCTGACATTGCGCGCGTGATTATTGAATATAAAGAAGCTATTTATCTGGATGAACATTGGCAAACCCAAAAAGCAACGTTGCTTGATAACTTGCCGGCTAATAGATCAGTATCGCGTATTGACTCTGGTAGAGTTCGTATATTGTGGCAAGCCGATGGAAAAACATCTCTATGGGTGACCGATAGCGAAACGGGGAATATTTTAGGGGTAGATAACGTGGGTGAAATAATTGTTTACAGTGAAAGCCCTTTACTTGAGCTTAAATACACTCGCTATGGTCTTGAAAAAGTCGAGATGGTAGCGGTTGATTAGGGGCGTGCACTGAATAAGTTGCTGGAAATTGGGTTTTTGGGTGCTTGCTTGACGAGGCGAAAATATGGCGTAATAGCTGGCTATTGCAAATATTTTTAACGAAGGCAAGCTTTTTTACATCTGATCTTTTGGCGGGTTTATAGTTAGCATTTTATTTTGGGGCCTCAACATAATGGCCTAACCGCCACACCGAATAACAACAGTCTTAAAAAGAAGATGTTCCGTCTGTGTGATATTTGGTAGTCAACCTGAACACCTACAACAACCATTAAAACCGTGGCGGTAGGCACGCTGGGCGTTACCGGCCGCACACGCGTTGCACTTAAAGCCGTGGACTTAGGCATGCTTTAGAAAGCGGTGTGATTTCATCTCCTGCAGGTCTTTCAATTTTTATACTAATTACAAATATTTCGGCTGCCGCCGGTAACGGTTAAATTCACCCAGTTGGAATTATCTGCACAGGGCGATTCACGCACGCTGGTATTACTTACCTGAAGGTTGCTCACTGTTAAGTCTCGGGTATTGTTGAATTCCGAACGGGCCGATATGCGAAACTCGCCGCCGCCATTAACGGTGCCGCCCTTAATAGTGACGTTATAACAGTTTTCGATAAGCGCCGAGTTGTTACCGTTATTCGCCAAGTCAATAGTATTAATTTCTACACCACCAGATTGGGACACGCAGAACAGACCCCGGCCGCCGCCGCGCGAAATTAATTTGTCGACGTAAATGTTGGTGGGGTATTGGTCGTTTATGCGGCCATTGGTATTGGCAAAGCGCAGTGTTGCATAGCCTGTCCCGGCCCCAGTATTTATGCCATCAACAGTGCCAATGTTGGCGTTGCGGGAATTGTTGAGCAATAAGCCTGCATAACCGGTATCGCGTGCGACGACAGTGCCAATTTCTAAACCGTCGATATTCCAGGTTTCTACCCCGTGCCCGCTGGTGCCCTCAACATATACGCTGTCGATGGTCACATTGGTGGATGTGCCACGGTTATCAAAGCGTATGCCTGCACCACCGCTCATACGTAAATCAATTTGACCAAGGTGCAGGTTGTGGGTATCGGCAATTAGCATTGCAAAAGCTGGGTTGCCCGTCATTTTAAGAAAAGGAACGGAAACGTTTTCTGTTCGAGAGCCCCAAATGGTAATGGCGCCTCTATTGTTAGGTGCAGTATTGATGGTGCCGCAGACTTCAAAGATGGTATTGCTTTTGAGGTTAATTCTGGCGTCGCCCACATCGCCGCTGGCCATAATGGTAACGCGCTCTTGTTGGGTTCGACCTGACGATAGCCCATCAAGCGCAGCGAATATCGCGCCCCTATAGTCGCTGCCAAAGTTACGGCCATTCATTTGGTAATTACCAGGTTGGCCGGTAACGCGCGCCTTCGAGGTTCCCGCGCCACACTCGCCAGTATTGCCATTATCTGGGTCGGGAGTGGGGGCGGGGGTGTAAGCAGCAAAATCGACCAATTGCCATTGCTGCGCTAACCCCGCGCTGCGGGTGTATTGTGTAATACGGGCGCCGGCCACATCAGAGTTGAACTCGGGCGCCAGTACTTTATTACTTAAGCGGTTACTCAGCTGGTGGTAGCCATTACCTAAGTCTAGAATGCGAAACTGCTGATTTTCACCGCCTAGGTCTTCCCATTGTACGATGTCGGCGCCCTCGTCGGTAATGAACTCGTACAAGTCGAGCGCAAGAGCAGAGTGGCGTGCAATTATTCGGTAATAATTATCGCCAGAATCAGCAAAGCGGAACTGCTGGTTTTCGCCGTCGGTTCGATTCCACTGTGTTAATGCCGCGCCAGCTTCTTCCGAAATCTCCGCAATATCAAATGCCAAGCCACTGTCCCGGTTGGCAAGTACATACCAACGATCAGTGTTCATGGCCATAGGGGTTGCGTTTGGCACGGGTGCCACACTGCTTGAGCTCATAAAAGCGCTGGAAGTCACGGCGCTAGATTCGCTGCTTAGGCTTGCCATGCTCGATACGGTGTTAGGAGCACTTGAAGAGCTAATGAGTGAGCTGCTACTAATGCTGCTCTCCATCGCGGCATCGTCGGGCTGGGCAACGCAGGCCGTCAATACGGTAACAAGGGCTGTGCAAGTTAAAATTCTAACGCGTTTCATGGGGCTACCTTAGCTGTTTCGGCTTTTTATATGAAAAGGTATTGAGGGTCGATTGAAGCAAATAGGGTTGATCGATTCAAGCGCTTGATTTGATCACTGTGAAACCGATTACATTGTGGCGATGAAAATCCCCGCGATCAGAAAAAGCGTTAACTGCAGCAAAGGCGGTTGTTACGCTGGCTCCGCCTGTAACTATGGTCAAGCCTGCATGCCCAATGCGAAAAAACCACACGGTACTGGCGGCCATAAGGCGGTGCTGGTCAGTTGCCGGGCTATGGCGTACCGCCGCAGGCGAGATAAAAAGTAGCTTTTCAGTAGCTACAAAGTGCGGTGTGAATTTTATCGGTTTTAAGGGATGAGGCAGTAATACTTTATCCAATAATACTGGTTTCCTGCTTTCTCAGCTGCGTTGCTCGAAGCGTTACATGCCTCGGTAACTGCTCCTCGATAACTGCTTATATGGACCCACCCTGTCAAACAAACTATTTAAACT
>NZ_CEXWTU010000306.1:0-4826 GCF_982758155.1 Marinagarivorans sp.
GAGATGATCAAGTTTGAGTAATACGTGATCGCCATCAGGCCCGCAGCCGCGTCCTTCTAAAATTTCCAATACCATTGAGCGCGCTACAACATCACGGCCAGCAAGGTCTTTAGCGTTAGGAGCATAGCGCTCCATGAAGCGTTCGCCGTCTTTATTGATAAGGTATCCGCCTTCGCCACGACAACCTTCAGTAACTAAAGTACCTGCGCCGTGAATCCCGGTAGGATGAAATTGCCACATTTCAATATCTTGTACCGGTGCGCCTGCACGTAAAGCCATGCCGATACCGTCACCGGTATTGATATGCGCATTTGTTGTTGATGCGTAAATGCGGCCTGCACCGCCAGTGGCTAATACTGTGGCTTTAGACTTAACAAAAACGGTTTCGCCATCTTCGATGTTAATGGCGATTACACCGACGACCGCACCATCTTGGTTTTTAACAAGATCAACAGCAAACCATTCGTTAAAAAAGGTGGTGTTACTTTTAATATTTTGTTGGTAAAGGGTGTGTAATAACGCGTGACCTGTTCGGTCGGCCGCTGCGCAGGTGCGAGAAGCTTGCCCGCCGCGACCAAAATCTTTCGATTGGCCGCCGAATGGGCGCTGATAAATGCGGCCATTCTCGGTTCGGGAAAAAGGAAGTCCCATGTGCTCTAATTCAAAGACCGCTTCGGGGCCTACTGAGCACATATATTCAATAGCGTCTTGGTCGCCAATGTAATCTGAACCTTTTACGGTGTCATACATGTGCCAGCGCCAATCATCGTTAGGGTCATCGCTGGCAATTGCGCAGGTGATGCCGCCTTGCGCAGAAACCGTGTGTGAGCGAGTTGGAAATACTTTGGTAATGACAGCTGTTTTAAAGCCTGATTGAGCCATTTGAAGTGCTGCACGCATGCCCGCGCCGCCTCCGCCAATAACGATACCATCAAAAGTAATTGTTATCAGTGTCGCCATTATCTTAGGCTCCCCACAAAATTTCGAGACCCCAAACGAGGTAGGCTGCAGTAATTAATGCATAAGTCGATAAAACGATAAGGCGCAAAGCCAAACCTTTAGAGCCGAGCATGCGGGTAGTGAGGTAGTCGGTGACAATGCCCCATAACCCTATCCAGCCATGTGCCGCAATACTAAGTAGTGCCAGCAAGCTGAAAATACGCATCCAAAGTTGATCGAAAAGGTTATTCCAAGTCGAATAATCAAGATTTGGGTGGCTTACAATAAAGCCCGCGAGGAAAAGTGTGTAAGCCGCAAGAATGACGGCGCTAAAGCGCTGGATAATCCAGTCAGATACGCCATTGCGAGAAAGGGTTGTCGCTGCAGTTACCATATTAGATAGCCTCCGATAGCGAGAATGGATAGTGCGGCGAGTGCGATAACGGCTTTAGCCCCAGCGCGACCTCCTTCAAGTGATTCTCCAATTCCCATGTCCATCAATAGGTGCCGTAATCCAGCGACGGTATGATAGGCAAGAGCTGCTAATACACCCCACGTGATGAAAGTCATTATTGGATTGTTGAGTGTTTCTTTCAGCTCGTTGAAGCTCTGCTCTGAATTCAAGCTTGTGTCTAGCGTCCAAAGTAAAACCAAAACGCCACCAAGCATAATGATTCCAGAAACGCGGTGCAAAAAAGATACATACCCTGTTATAGGTAGCGAGATTGTTGTTAAATCTAGATTGACAGGCCTGTCTTTTTTCACTGTTGCACCACACCTTTATTTTGAATGAATGGTTCTTTTTATTACAGTTTAGTTGTAAATAACGACGTTAATCGCGTATTCGGTAATTATCGCTGGCGCATTGAGCTATGGCTAGCTTAATTCTAACTAAGCGCTTGTACTTACCCATCTTGTTTGGATATCTACGGCTGTCTTGCGATTTTCTTTGTCTGCTGGTTATTGCTGTCGTAAACGTCTAGTTTTTTGTTGGGTTTAGCCGCAATAAATTACAAACATCCCCTTTAGCGCAATAACCTTAAAAAACGCGCTGAATTATAGAGAGGCAGCACCTAAAATACAAACTTACTTTTGTCTGCTATGCCTACGGATCAAGGGCTTGCTAATAGTTTTGTTTCGATATCATTACACTCGCTTTTTTACGCACCAAACTGGCGCTTTTTGAGTAAAACTTATACAAGTAAAGCAGATTTTGCTGGCTGTCGCTTCATTAATGGTTCCTATGGGGCTAGATTTTTAACTATACTATGCGCCAATCGCACGTACTCACCGGTTAATTTTTACTCAAACCTTTGTTTTGTTGATCACTCATGGGCATTTAATCGTCGCTAGCTTGGCTTGATGCTAGCTATGAAGTTTGTGGTCGTGCTAGATTGCGCAGGCTTTAGTTACTACCCTCGAAGCACTTTTGGGTGTTGGTTTGGGCGGATCGTATGCTTTATCAGAATAATAATGGTTTAACGCTGTGGTTCGAGTGCTAACGTGCTAAGTTTATTTTTAGATAAATCCAGTTACAGGAGTCGGTAATGACCGAAAAGAAAGCGCAACTGACAGTCGACGGTTTAGATCAAACTATTGAATTACCCGTTCGTGCCGGAACAATAGGCCCAGAGGTGATCGATGTTGGCGCATTGACGCGAAATGGTTTTTTCACCTATGACCCTGGTTTCGTTTCTACCGCGGCCTGTGACTCGTCGATTACTTACATTGATGGTGGCAAGGGTATTTTGTTGCACCGCGGTTTTCCTATCGACGTATTGGCCGAGAAGTCCGATTACCTTGAAAGCTGCTATTTATTGTTGCATGGCGAGCTTCCAACAGCTGATGAATACGAAACGTTCAAACTCACGATCACCAATCACACTATGGTGCATGAGTCCATGCACCAATTTTTTGAAGGATTCCATCATAACGCTCACCCAATGGCAAAAATGTGTGGCGCCGTAGGTTCTCTCTCAGCGTTTTATCATGAAGATTTAGATATCACCAACGAGAGTCATAGAATCAATGCTGCGTATCGTTTGATTGCAAAAATGCCAACTTTGGCAGCAATGTGCTACAAACATCATGTTGGACAACCTGTTCTTTATCCTGACAATAGTTTGGGTTATGCCGAAAACTTCTTGCGAATGATGTTTGGTACTCCGTGCGAAGAGTATAAAGTGAATCCTATTTTGGCTAGCGCCATGGATCGTATCTTCTTGTTACATGCCGATCACGAGCAAAACGCATCAACATCGACTGTGCGTTTGGCCGGTTCTTCGGGTGCAAACCCTTACGCTTGTATTGCGGCGGGGATTGCAACCCTTTGGGGGCCTGCGCATGGTGGCGCTAATGAAGCTGTTCTGCAGATGCTCGAGGAAATTGGCAGCGAAGAAAATATTGATGCGTACATTGCAAAAGCAAAAGATAAAAATGACCCTTTCCGTTTGATGGGCTTTGGGCATCGAGTTTATAAAAACTTTGACCCCCGTGCTCGCGTCATGAAGAAAACGTGCAGTGAGGTATTCGCTGAACTGGGTGTCGAAAATGATCCGTTATTACGTATTGCCAAGCGCCTTGAGCAAATCGCACTTGAAGATCCGTATTTTGTAGAGAAGAAACTTTACCCTAATGTGGATTTTTACTCGGGTATTATCATGAAGGCGATCGGTATTCCAACGGATATGTTTACAGTGATTTTTGCGGTAGGCCGTACCGTGGGTTGGATTTCGCACTGGCACGAAATGATTTCTCAGGGTACTCGAATTGGCCGTCCGCGCCAGCTTTACACGGGTTATGCAGAGCGTGATTACGTTGATGTCAAAGACCGCTAATTACTGAGCGGGTTATCCAAGTGTATGTAAAGAAGCGCCCAGTGGGCGCTTCTTTTGGTTTTAGTTAATTCATTGCTGAATATGCTAACCTTAAAAGCTTGCTTGAATCTGCGCGCGCTCGTTGCGCTTTAGTCATTAATTCTTGAGTACCTGCTTCCTATGAAATCTTCAATACGGGATGTATTACAGCTCACTCTGCAGGGTGAAGATTGTTTTCGTGCGACACACCATAAAGAAAATTTTAACCAATCGTTATTCGGTGGTCAGGTTTTGGCTCAAGCTTTAATGGCTGCAGGTTTGACGGCAAAAGATATCCCTCCTCATTCAATGCATGCTTATTTTTTGCGCCCTGGTAGTAGTCATAGTCCTGTTGATTATGAAGTTGTTCGCAATCGAGACGGTAGAAGCTTTAGTCATCGCACGGTTAATGCGAAACAAAATGGCAAAACAATTTTCACGGCGATGGTTTCTTTTCATCATCCGGAAAAAGGTTTTGAGCATGCAGTCTCATGGTCAGAAGCACCGTTGTCGCCTAGTGATATTCCTGCAGCGTTTCCGTCTGAATTGGCCCCAGAGCAACCTGAGCTATCGGCCGATGCGTTTGAGTTTCACGCTTTAACTGACGGTATGTTTTCTAACGAATGTGCAGGTGCAAACTCGCGCTTTTGGATGAGGAGTAAAGAGCTGCTTGATGGGGATCGGCTGCTTCAGTCATGCGTTCTGGTTTATGCATCAGACTTTGGGCTGCTGGCGACTTCTTTGGGGCAGCATCCTATTTCTTTGTTTCATGGTGAGGTATTGGGTGCCAGTGTCGATCATGCGATCTGGTTTCATAACGCACCTTTTTCGGTCAATAATTGGATGCTCTATGAGGTGGAGAGTCCGTGGGCCGGTGGTGCGCGTGGCTTTTCGCAAGGGAAAATATTTGATCAACAGGGAGTGCTTCTCGCGACCACTACACAAGAAGGATTGGTCCGCCCTAAAGTAACGCCGTCTTAGGGGCGAGGCAATAATAGTTTGTCCAATTAGGCGAAGAGGGTCTGCAGGGAG
>NZ_CEXWTU010000307.1:0-4824 GCF_982758155.1 Marinagarivorans sp.
GAGGAAGTAGGAGGCAAGTATTATTGGATAAAGTATTTTTTCCTCGGCCCTTAACGCAGCAATAAAAAAGCCGTTTCAATATTCATACTGAAACGGCTTTAAAACACCAGAGCATAAAATTTTATGCTACAAAAATTCTCCGTCACTCCTAGAAAGGAATATCGTCATCAAAACTATCCATGCCGGGCGCTGCGGCGGGAGCCGGTGCTGGCTGACGCGCAGGCTGCTGAGGTGCTGCCGCTGGAGGCGCCTGGTTGTAAACTGGCTGCGCTGCCTGAGGAGCCTGAGGCGCAGGCCGATGCTGAGCCGGCGCAGGCTGCTGGTAACCACCTTGTGGCTGAGCCGCCTGCTGAGGTGCGCCGCCATAGTTAGCCTGGGGAGCCGCTTGCTGCCCTTGTCCATAGCCTCCGCCACCACCTGCTCCAGTACTGTCACCACGACTGCCCAACATTTGCATTTCGCTCGCCACGATTTCAGTGGTGTATTTTTCTACGCCAGCCTGATCCTGCCATTTGCGAGTGCGCAAAGCGCCCTCTATGTACACCTGGCTACCCTTGCGCAAGTACTCATTCACGATTTCAGCTAAGCGATTAAAAAATACAACCCGGTGCCACTCTGTGCGGTCTTGACGCTGCCCCGAGGTTTTATCCGTCCAGCTATCGGTTGTTGCAATGCTAATGTTCGCAATTGCGCCACCAGCTTGGGTGTAACGCACTTCAGGGTCCTGCCCTAAGTTACCCACCAAAATTACTTTATTAATACCTTTGGCCACAATTTGCCCTCTCTCAATTCAATAAACTTTATATTCTAAATAAACCTACTTGGCAGCACGCGTAAATACGCAGCACAAACTCACAAGTAACCAGCAATAACGCTCATCTAGCGCTATTTTAAATATTCATCCAGCGCTTGCTGCTCAAAGTTATCGTTCACTTTGAGATACAAAAGCTGCTGTTCCGCAACCCACGCGCACTCTATCACGCCCGCCACCTTCGTCATAAGGGCTGGACCCGAAATTGGTTTTTTTTGCGGCACACAAAGTGACTTTAAATACGGTGGCGCCTGCATAAATACAGCAACGATAAGCCACGCCAAGCAACTTGCAGCCGCAAGCCAAAATACAGCAGCCACGCCAAAATTCTGCACAATATAACCGCCTACAAAACCGCCCGCCGACGCACCCAAAAATTGGCACGTTGAGTACACCCCCATCGCGGTTCCCTTACTTCCGGCTGGCGCTTGTTTACTCAGCCACGAGGGCAGCGTCGCCTCCAGCAAGTTAAACGCAGTAAAAAAGCAAAAAATACCAAGCAACCACTGCCAACCCAAACCTTCACCAATAGCCAAACCCAAAAGGCTAAACATCAGAATGGCAATAGACAACAGCAGCACCCCGCGAACCTTGCGCTTGCGTTCAGCCACATACATAAAAGGCACCATAGCCACAAAAGCCAACAGCATAACGGGCAGATAATAATGCCAATGCGCGTCATTAGCCTTACCCGCAGCCTCCAACACCAAAGGTGCTGCCACAAAAGTGGCCGTTAAAACAAAATGCAGTATAAAAATAGCAAAGTCCAAACGCAGTAAATGCCGATTTTTTAACGCGCGCCCAAACAAAGCTGGAACAGCCAAGCCTTCGGCGCCACGCAGGCTATGTGCCGGAGGGTTGGGCACCACACGTAGCAAAATAATAATCCCAATGCCAGCCAAACCTGAAGCGACCCAAAAAATCGCACTTAAACCACCGGCCGCTGCCAACATTGGGCCCACAAACATCGCCACAGCAAAAGATAATCCAATCGATGCGCCAATAACAGCCATAGCCCGTGTGCGATTTTGCTCGCTGGTTAAGTCTCCCACCAAGGCCAGCACTGCGCTAGCAATGGCACCTGCGCCCTGCAAGGCACGCCCAATCATTAAACCCCAAACACTATCAGCAAAGGCGGCTACCACGCTGCCCAAAGCAAAGATGATTAGACCAATCAAAATCACAGGCTTACGCCCCCAAATATCCGAAAGTAAGCCTAATGGAATCTGAAATACCGCCTGCGTTAAACCATAGATACCAAGAGCAGCGCCCAGTAAAAAAGGGGTTTGACCAACATAGTCTCGGCCGTACAACATCATCACAGGGAAAACCATAAATAGACCAAGCATGCGAAAGACGTACAAAAGCGCCAGCGAACCGACAATACGCATTTCGGAAACAGGGGTAGCGTTACTCACATCCACTCCAAGCCATGGGTAATGGCTAAATTAAGAAAGGCCGCGATTCTAGCAGCCTAACCCGCACCTCTAAAGTAGCGACTGCGCAATTTGACCAACCAAACAGCACCTCGAGAGATAAATACAGCTGAATCCCCGACATCGCGGCCAATTGCAAGCGTGTACTCTAGTTACAGATGGCTGTTTCAGTTACAATGCCGCGCAAAGTACTAGGTATAAAAAACCAAGAAAGGCTTCCCGGAACGGCCGCACCTGTACACTCGCGAGCGATAGAAGACAAGGCAATCACTGTGACCATCAAAGAAGTTAGCGCCGATGAAATTGGGCAAACACAATCGCCCGAACAAGACCCCCCCCTAAACACCGCGGCCACAGAACCCAAAATTAAAGCCGACAACCCAGTGGAAGAAATTCAAGAGCCTGTAGAAGAAGTCGAAGGTATTACGCTATTTTCCGTGGTGAATAGCCTGCAAACCGGCTTGCTCGCCAACCTTATTAGCGCCAACACCCACATTCCCTGCGCGATAGAAGCAAACTATACAAAACGTATCTCTCACGTCAGCTTAATCATTGTCGACTGCCAAGGTAGAAACTTTGACGACTTACAGTCCCTGGTGCGCAGCATTCAAAGCCACAAAACAGAGCTGCGCGTTGTTCTTCTTAACGCCGAAGCCGAAAGCGAACACGAAGAGTTACTCGACTGGCCTTGTATTGTTGGTGTCTTTTTCGATGATACCGACCAAGAACAACTGATTCGTGGCCTCAACTGCATGCTAAACGGTGAATACTGGGTGCCGCGCCGCCTTCTTCACCACTTTTTACAGAAAAATCGCCGCGCACCTAGCTCACGAAAAACTGAAATTAAGCTTACAAAGCGTGAACGCCAAATTTTAAAACTGATTAAAAATGGCGCGACCAATTCAGATATCGCCAAGGTATTAGAAGTTAGCGAACACACGGTAAAAAGCCACCTGTATAACGTGTACAAAAAAATTGGAGTGCGCAACCGTCTCGAGGCCAACAACTGGGTCCGCGACATGGACAACATCTAAAAAAACGGCGCCCAGTGCGCCGTTTTTTTTGCCACCGCAAAGGCAACCTCAGTTCATTACTTCAACATCAAGACAAACACCCTCACTACTCCGTATACTTCAACCCTTTTTAACCTAAAGAGCAGCCGTAGACTACTGTGGATAAAATTATTGTTCAGGGTGCACGCACCCACAACCTTAAAAACATCAATATCGAATTGCCACGCGACAAGCTCATTGTGATTACAGGGCTCTCGGGTTCGGGAAAGTCTTCACTCGCATTCGACACGCTCTACGCTGAAGGCCAGCGCCGCTATGTAGAATCACTATCGACCTATGCGCGCCAATTTTTATCGATGATGGAAAAGCCTGACGTTGACCATATTGAAGGTTTGAGCCCCGCCATATCTATCGAGCAAAAATCGACATCACACAACCCGCGCTCAACCGTGGGCACCATCACTGAAATATACGACTACCTGCGTTTATTATTTGCCCGTGTCGGCGAGCCACGCTGCCCCGTGCACGACGAGCCTTTGGCGGCGCAAACCGTTTCACAAATGGTTGACCAAGTAATTGCTATGCCCGAAGGCAGCAAGCTCATGCTACTAGCGCCAGTCGTGCGTGAACGCAAAGGTGAACACCACCACATTCTTCAAGGCTTAATACGCGATGGTTTTGTGCGCGCTAGAATCGACGGTGTTGTGGTGGATCTCGACGACACCCCGATTCTCGACAAGCGCAAAAAGCACACTATTGAAGTCGTTATTGATCGCTTTAAAGTACGCTCCGATTTAAAACAGCGCCTTGCCGAAAGCTTTGAAACGGCACTACGTATTGCAGACAGTATTGCCATTATCGCCCCTATGGCCGAAGAAGATGGCACCGAGCAGGTTTTCTCAGCCAAGCATGCGTGCACACACTGCGACTACTCGATAGTGGAATTAGAGCCTCGGCTATTCTCCTTCAACAACCCCGCCGGTGCCTGCCCAACCTGTGACGGTTTAGGCGTAAAACAATTTTTTGCCGAGAATCGAATTGTCGTTAACCCTAGCGCCTCTCTCGCCGATGGCGCCGTTAAAAGCTGGGACAAACGCAACCTCTATTATTTTCACATGTTAACGTCACTCGCTGAGCATTTTGGTTTCGACGTCGAAACGCCGTGGGAAACACTGAATAAGCAACAGCAAAAAGCTGTGCTTTATGGCTCTGGTGACGAAGTCATCGAATTTAATTACGTAAATGATCGCGGCGATATTTACAAACGCAGCCATAGCTTTGAGGGCGTCATCCCCAATTTAGAACGACGCTTCCGCGATACCGATTCCAACTCTGTCCGTGAAGAGCTCAGCAAATTCTTATCGACGCAACAATGCCCAGAATGTAACGGCGCCCGTTTACGCAAAGAGGCCCGCTATGTTTTTGTCGACAAACGCGATCTCACTCAAATTACAGACATGCCAGTAGGCGATGCTCATGAATATTTCTGTAAATTAAAATTCAAAGGCGCTAAAGCTAAAATTGCCGATAAAATTATCAAAGAATTACGCGACCGCTTTAAATT
>NZ_CEXWTU010000308.1:0-4787 GCF_982758155.1 Marinagarivorans sp.
TTGACTACCAAGGCATTGTCGGCATTTTAGAAAATGGCGGGGATGCTCCGATGCCCGCATGTAGCACTGGGGACAACTGTGCGACTAAATTGGCCGATTACATTTGGGTCGAGTTTGTTGGCGGAACTCTCACGAGTGACGGTGGTGAGCGCCCTGTTTCGTCTGGGCCTTCACAGGCTGAAATAGACAACCGTGTAAATGCCGGTAAAACACTTTATGACGACACAGATGGCGATGGTTGTGCAGGCTGCCACGGTGCCAACGGCAATGACGGATTCTTTAATGACCTAACCATTACGGAGCTTGACTACCAAGGCATTGTCGGCATTTTAGAAAATGGCGGGGATGCTCCGATGCCTGCATGTAGCACTGGGGACAACTGTGCGACCCAATTGGCCGATTACATCTGGGTCGAGTTCTTAGGTAAAACACTAACGGCTGACGGGGGAATTTAACCACCAGAAACTGAACTGAAATCATACAAACGGCCTTCGGGCCGTTTTTTATGCCTGCAATAACTACCTTCTAGCATTAACCAAAATCGACCTACTCATCTCCCCCCGCTTTAGCCTTTACAGCATCCCTATCAAGCCCATCCCTTTTCGCTTTTTTCTCGATATACGATTCAGGGACTTTTAACGGTGTAAGGTCCGCTAATTTATGCGTTAGCCCCTCAAAAACTGTCGCCCACAATTCTGTGTTCGCCTTGTGCTTTTTAAAATGAGCCACCAACTTAACGGCGCCCCATATAATAACGATCAAACCCATCACAATAGCGAGTTCAACAAATACTGAAACACCCATTTATACCACCCAAGATTCACCTAGTTGCCCCTAACGTTGCATTAACTTTTGGCCCAGTATCGCTTCGCTGCTTCTATAGCAGCATTTCTAGCGTCGTACTCAATTTTTCTGGATCTCACCTAGAGTGACTAGTATCAATCCAAAAAAATCTCCGTTCAAAGCTATAAATACCACGCTAAAAGCTCCTGAACTCAAAACCTAATGCAACGTTAGGGTTGATTGCAATCTTGCGCCTTAATTATATTTTTCAAGCAATAGCCATAACGCGAAATGATCACCAACTCCATGACCATAAATTTTTCCGCTTTAAATAAAAGCACCCCAACCAACATAACCACAAGAAAGCAGAAAGGCCCAGGCCCATAAATAGTGCCGGTTTAGGGTTTGCCCATGAGCTAATCGCACCGGCATAAGTAGCAATCAAAATATAAGGCACGGCACCAATCAGCCATGCGCCAAAAAACACATAAAAACGCATTTTTGAGATCCCCGCCATACAGGCTGTTGCTTCTGGCAATATTGGCATTGCTCGCGCCAATATAATCATCACAACTCCATTACGCTGAAAAGCCGCTATAGCATCATCGCGCTTGGTTTGATTTTTAAGCAGCAAATACAGCAGTCGATGGCCATAAAATAAGCTCAAAAAATATCCCACCAAAGCGGCCAACAAAGTGCCCACAAAAACAACTGCCGCGGCCAACGGATAGCCTAAAAAGTAACCCGCAAGGACGATTACCGTTAGTGTCGGCATAGCAATGAAAAGATCTAAAAACAATAACACTACAACAATAGCGGAAAGAATATACGGCGAAAGCGTAGATGCCCAAGTTAACCACGCCGTTACTTGATCAACCGAAAGCCAGCCCATGAGCTTCATCACCAAAAAAGTCGCCGCGAATACGAGACTGATCACCAACAATACTTTTAGCATGGACTTCATAGTTACCCCCTAATTGTTCTTTAAAATGTGCTGTGCGAAGGTTGGCGCCAACCGCAAAAGCAGCCGTAGCCAGCGAACCTTACCGATGTCGTTGGCAACAATACCCCGCGCCAAACCTTGCAGTACCTTTTTTGCAGCCTCACTTGCGGGCATTTTGTGCTCTCCTCGACCTTGCGTCATAGCTGTATCTACAAGAGGTAAAAAAGCCTGTTGTACATTAATATTTGTACCTTCCAACTGATAGTTTAATGATTGGGCAAAGTTATTTAAGGCCGCCTTAGTACCGCAATAGACTGCAGATGTTTTCTTCGGTGTTAAAGCTAAAGCCGAGTTAATTATCAAAATTCTAGAAGGCTTGGCATTATGCAGCGAAGGAAGTAACCCATGAATCAAACAGCAAATTCCTGTAAAGTTAAGGTTTACTTCATGCTGAATGTTCTCGAGTCGAAAGGCTTTATCAAGGAGGGTTGGCACATACTGCACTGCCGCATTACAAATAAGGATATCGATAGTTTTGAAATTCTGCGTTACGCTTTGTGCAACTAATGTTACCTCTTTCATGTCCGAAAGATCAGCTTGGTACGTTTTCGCTATAGCCACCTCCTGCGCCAAAGCCTTGAGCCTTGAAGCGCTACGCGCTATAACAATCACCTCATTTTCGAGGCAAAGCCGTTTAGCAATTTCTAAACCAATTCCCGATGTACCTCCGGTAATTACAATACGTTTACCCATAATCTTCATAAAAGCCTCCGCTGTGGTGGCCAGCTTAAACATGTAGTGGGCAGCGCTCATTAACCTAGGTTAATAACCATGAATTTTATTGATTTAATCAAAAATGAAGGCAAGAGAATCACAAAGAAGAAGGGACAACACCTATTTCGACAGGGTAATCAAAGTGGATCACTTTACTGGGTAGAATCTGGCCTATTGAAGGCCTACTACACCACTAGCGATGGTAAAGAATTGATAAAGTCCTTTATTACGAACAAGAGTATTATCGGCAGCCTTACATCGGCATATGCTGAGAATACCTCCTCATTTAGCTTAGTCTGCCTAGAAGACAGCGCACTGATTGAAACGCCCTTTACGGTAATCCATCAACACAGTCGCAGCGACCAGACTATCGCCAATCATATGATTGAAGTGCTACTGCAATTTGCGATGAGAAAAGAACAGCGTGAATTTGAATTCCTCTGTTTATCACCAGAGGAGAGGTACCAAAAATTTTTTCTCGAATCCCCAGAAATTTTAGATAAAATAACCCAAGCTGATTTAGCTAAATACCTAGGAATTACCGCTGTCGGATTAAGTCGAATTAAAAAGAGAGTCAAGCTCGAAAGTAACTAAATCCCCGCAAGTTAAACGGTTTTAACGCGTAATTTTTTTGATCGGATCTATATTGTTTATGAGGATACCTCTGGCAATATAATTCGGCTAAACGGCGAATGCTGGAAAACCGAAAAATCGTTACGCAGCCCCCAAAGCGCTGCGCTAGATGGGCGGATCGATACGGGCGCTATTAGAGGTATTTATACGGAACCAGCCGGCAATAGAATAGCGATCGCAGGTAGCCGGCAATACCTCATGCGGGAACTCCTCACTCAAAAACGCGACAACGGTTCCAAAACCCGGACGAACACGAATTCCCTCTTGATCCTCTGCCGTTTTATACAACACCAGCTCGCCGCCATTATTAGCATCCCAATCGCGATTTAAATACACCACCAGCGACAACATACGATTGGCCTGCCCTTTAAAAGCATCGCAATGGCGCTTGTAGAAATCACCGGCAGCATAGTGTGCAAAATGGCTTTCAAACGAAAACAGGCCCAAAAACAGGCGTTGATTAATCTGCGCCTTTAACCGCTCTGCCCAGGCTAACCATGCAGCTTCGGTTTCGTTTGCCCCCGATATCCAATGAATACGATCCGAGCGGACCGATTCTTTTAACACATATTTATCTGAACGACCAATTCCTGCGGCATCAAACCCCGCATGCGGAATGGCCAAAACCGCATCCAACATGGATTGCGCAATCGCTTCGGGCAATGCATTTTCGCGAATACTAAAACCATCGCGGTACAAGTCCTCGGCTAAATCCGCCAATACACTTTCAGCTTCGGTATCACCAAGCTGTTTATTTAAATCGACTAATGCATCAATTTTTATCACAGGCTACGCCCCCTTCACACTAACAATCACTATAACGCCCAAAGGGGAAATAGTGCGCCAAGCGAACTATAAAAATACGCCAATCGCTTAATCCAAGCACAATAATGAGCCTCTCATTCCTCTTCACCACAATCGAAGCATACGTTAAATTGTAGTCGCGACTATTCTTTCGAAATACCAACATTAACGGTTGCCCCCACCGCCGCCCCTTGCTACATTCTGCTTAATATTTTACATACTCGCAGTCATATGATTGGCACAGGGTGGCACTTTTTAAACCACAACATTAACACTCGGTCACAGGCGTACTTTAACCCTTAAAGTACGCCACCTAAATTAGGCGGAACATCCCCACCCGCCTGAATATTCTAAAGGGGTATCACTTGGAGAAAAACAAATGGAATGGTATTTAGCGGTATTAAAACAGTATGCTGTATTTACGGGTAGAGCACGCAGAAAAGAATATTGGATGTTCTGCCTATTCAACCTAATTATCGCCGTAGTTTTAGCTATTATTGAAGGCGTTATAGGTAGCCCGGGTATTGTAGGAATGATTTATAGCTTAGCGGTATTGGTACCCAGTATTGCTGTGGGCATTAGACGACTACACGATACAGGCCGCACCGGCTGGTGGTTATTAATTGCGCTTATTCCACTTATTGGCGCCATCGTATTGATTATTTTTACCGTGCAAGACAGCAACGAAGGCGATAACGCCTACGGCCCAAACCCAAAATTGAATGACGCTTAACTAGCACGTATTATTAAGGGGCGAGGAAGCAATATTTCATCCACTAATGCTTGATCTCGGCATCCTTATCTTCGTTGCTCAAAGCGTTACATGCCCCGGCATGCGCCCCTTTAAGCG
>NZ_CEXWTU010000309.1:0-4743 GCF_982758155.1 Marinagarivorans sp.
AATATGGCGTAATAGCCAGCTATTGCAAATATTTTTAACGAAGGCAAGCGTGGACGCAGGAATTAAAAAACGGGAAGTTATTTAATGCACGCCCCATAGCAACGCCTCATCGAAAGTAGCCTTAGGGCTGCTTTAACCCGAAAAAGCCGGCGTCTAGCCATGGTTGCCTTACTTCATGTTGCCACGATTGAGTAACTTGTTTTAGGGGTTGCTGCGTCCAGCTGGCAATATCTAGCAGTGCGCTTTCTATGGACTCTAATGTTTTAAGCTTGGACAGAAAGCGGAAGTGAAGCTGGCTGATTGGGAAGGTCGTGGTTTGATAATTGTGGCGTAATATTACCATGTCGACCGGCGCCCTAATGGGGAATTGGGGTTGTTTATCTGCACGGACTTCGTGGTAATACCAGGCTACCGGGTAGCGGTATTGCGCGAGTGTTAAACACGGTTGAAGTATTAAATTATTATCGAGCGTTTGAAAGTTCGGCTGTTTTTTTTCTTCTTGCCCTGGGGCGTCGAATAAATCGAATAAGGTGTGTTCGTAATGGGCGAGGTCAACCATAAAGTTGATCCAATCTTCGCGTTCATTTTCGGGGGCATCACGATCTGGCCGTGTTTCTTCTAACCATGCGGGGAAGTGGCGGCCTAATTCATACAGCGTGTAACTTTGTGATGGGTAGTCGTTTAAATATTGGTCGGCGAAGTCATTAAATACAGAATCGCCTAAGGCGTAATGTGTAGCGGGAAATTGCTCAGCTAAGCATTTTCGCAAGCGTAAAATATAGCTGCGCTGGTAAATGCCTAAACAACTCGCTGCATCTAGCCGGTTGCCGGGTAGTAGGGTGTCTACTACGGTTTTTGGGTCAGTGCCGCCTGGGTTAATGAGGGCATCTTTCATCCAGCGCTGAACGGCGCTTAAAGTGGGAGTGGCTGTGGTCATGCGTTATGCACTCGGCTATTCGCCATAACATCTGGCAACATAAAGTCGATGGGTGTTGATAGGATTTTTTTGTTGTAGCTGGGTGCAGCTTGACGCGTTTTTATCGGAAGGTTTGCGGCATTCATATACTCTTTAGCCCGCAAAACCTCTTTATGGACTTCATCAAAATCGGGCACGTCGCCGTCCCATTCTAGCAGTGTAGCGGCGCCATTACTGCGTTGCCACGCGGTTTGGAATAGTGCCCAAACTTCATCACTGACGGGTTGATCATGGGTATCGATTATATGCGTGCCGCAGTGTTGGTGGCCGGCTAAATGCATTTGCACTACGTGCTCGAAAGGGAACGCGTTTAAATAATCTTGTGGGCTTGTACCCGCATTAAAGCAACTGACATAAACGTTGTTTACATCTAAAAGCAATTTGCAGTCTGTTGCCGCGCATAAGGCTGTTAGGAATTCGGGTTCACTTAACGTTGAGTGCCGAAAACGCGTATAAGTACTGGGGTTTTCGAGTACCAGGGGTCGCGCTAAGTGTTCTTGTACTTGCAGCACGCGGGAAATCACGTGTTGTAAAGTTTCCTTGTTCAATGGTAGCGGTAATAGGTCGTGACTGTTGATGCTTTGTACGCCTGTCCAGCATAAATGATCGCTAACCCAGCGCGCTTGAAGTTCATCGGCAAGCGTTTTTAATCGGGTTAAATAATGAATGTCGAGCGGGTCGGTACTGCCAATAGACATGGAAACACCGTGTAATACGATGGGGTAATGCTCAGCAATTTTACGGATTACGGCACGGGGGCGACCGTTTGAATCCATAAAGTTTTCAGAAATGGCTTCAAACCAATCAACATTAGGTTGCGCTTTTAAAATATGGTCGAAATGCACGTTGCGTAAGCCAATCCCCAATCCTAATTGATTGTTGATGGCGGCCGCCTCCTTGCGGCCCGAAGGTACAGTTTCTTTTTTTAATGGCGAATATGCTTCAATCATGCACAGCTTCCTGCACCACTCATACCGCTGGCTCCGCAAGCTGTCATGCCTTGGCCGCTATATTTTTCAATCCATTCAATCGTCGGACCGTATTTAAAGAGCTCGGGGTAGGGCACTGAGGCTGCTTTTTCAGGTAGGTCTTTATTCTTTTTACGTAATTCGGGCCAGGTTTTTTCCTCAAAAACTTTACGTGCTCGCAACCAAACACTTTTGCCTTGGTTGGCGCCGTCGGTACTAAAACGTTCGGCATTAATGGGAGTGGCGCAAGAGCCTAAAACCGCACAGTCATTTGCGCCCGGATTTTCTTGTTCCACGCCGGTGCCATAAAGCCCGCAGCCCCCTTGACCCTTACAATCATTGAGTACATGGCAGGTGTGATCACTGACGCTAGGTTGGTCGGGGGTTGCAAAGTTGTAAGACAGTGCCGTGGAGCAATAACCTTGCCCCGCGCAATTGTTTTCCTGGGTTCTCCCTTGGTCTTTACAGCTATTTAAGCCCATACAGGCGTGGCGACTTGGCTCATCGGGTTTTATTGCGGGTGGTTTTGCTGGAAATTTAGGAATACCTTTGTATTTCTCGGCGCCGCAATCATTGGTGTCTTTTTGCTTCCATAATTGGCTAACATCAGGAAGACTTTTGACTTGTTGTACATAATTTTGGATGTCATAGGTATACCAATTTTCATTACCGTAGGTTGCATCCAATTGATCACACATGTTTTTTAAATTAGCAAAGGCTTGATCGCGCGGGCCTAAATTAATGTTTTCGAATGTCGGCGCTAAGCGATGGCTGCGCGTTGACTTTGTGGGGTTAACGCCGTTTAAATTTACGTCTCGCATGGCTTGAATGATTTTATCTAAAATCCAAATCATGGAGCGGTGTAGCGACTTATTGAAATATACTTTCTGATCTTTAGGGTCTTGTAAAAAGATACTCTCGGTCATGATTAGCATATATTGATAAAGACCGCTGACGACATTCGCCACATCACTTCGTCCGGCGGGGTAAGCTGCTGCCACGGGGTTATCAGGAAAGTCATAAACAATGCGGCTTAACTGGTCGGCGCTATATTGTTTTTCTGCGGCTTTTGGCGGTTTGGGTTCGCAGGGTAAGCGTTCATCGGTAGCGCTGTAGCCTTCGAGCTCAGATTGTAAGCTGAGAAATTTATAATAGTGCGATAACTCTTGATGGCTTTGATCATCAAATTTACTGGGGCCATAACCTTCGCCTTGCGCATCGATGGTTTGAATGGCTTGTAATGCGCGCTCGCAGGAGTCGATTCGCATTAATGCTGAATTACCTGCATGGCTATTTTCTTCGCTTGAATAGCCGGCCACGGAGGCAGCAGAATTTTCGACTGGTGCCGGTACAGGGCAGGTATTGTTAAATTCTTTTTCGGGGTACACCGTATCGATACTGTTTGGCGAGTAGTTAGTGGGTTGAATTTGCTGGTTTTCACAGCCTTGTTGAAAATCGCTGTCTTTAATGTGGTCTGAGCTAATAATACAGCGAATATAGGCGTAGATTTGCCCAATCGTTTCCCAGTTGTCACCTTCGGGTGGTGCATCGGCTTGCGCAGGGTATTCAATCTCTAAAAAATGCCACATTTGCTCTAACGATAATTTTGCTAAGGGTAGCTTTAAGGGTTTTTTATCGGGACCAAGTTTGCTATGCCCTGGTAAATTACTGGGGTAGGGGCCTGGTGATTTAAGGTAAAGCTCGGGCTGCTGGCCGAGGGAAAACAGCATGTTAGAGGCCAAAGACATGTGTAGCATTTCTTCAACAGCCACACTCATAATCGTGGAGCCTGCTTTGTCGGCAAAGCGAGAAATCTCTGAATCTGGGAATGAATCTGGTGTACGGTTAATCGAGTAGTAGGTGTAAAGATAAATAGGAATAGTGGCTAATTCAACTTCAATGGCGACTTGCAGGTGAGCCTTTAATTCGGATAAGGCCTTCTCAGAATTCCAAGTTTCATTGATTTTTTTAACCAAACAAAGGTCTGCTTCATTTAAGGGGCGAACGGGATCACTCGATTGGGCTGCGTCACTCATGGCTTATTCCTGTGTTGGGTTGAATCACTATAGCGTTAATAAAATAGCGGTAATAGATATTCTCTTTGAGAGGCGAAGATTCCGGTTTGTGGGACTGTAATCTATTTAGGACATTGATCAGAATAGCCAACATTAAATAAGTCGCAAGTTATCTAACTGAATGATCGGCGCTGCCAATCAAAAGAAATTTATTGGCGCTGCAGGTGCGGGAGTGGCGCAGAATGCCTTGTTATTTCAAGTTTCTTGTGTTCGTGGTGATGGGGTGTTTTGGGGAGAGAGAAAGGGGGATTGCAGTGCGGGACTGTAGCATTGAAAGCTGAAGTTGCTCTTAAGCCAGTAGTGCTAGCCACCACGCTCATAGACACCAGCACCAACACTCAACTCCAGTAATTCAACCGTGCCGAAAACACTTAAACGAAAAATTTGCAAAAGACCCGCTCTTTCAGTCACCATTTTTTTTGACAAAATAAGCTCAATGCCCAGGCAACGGCAGCTCTGTATTGGTTTTTAACACTGTAGAAGCCTGCGCTGAAGCCGTAAAAGCCAAAAGCGAAGCACAGGTGATTTACATATAGGGAATCCGACCGAGTCTACGTTAGCAAAGTAATATTGTAAGCACTTAAGGCTTAAGCTGCTTTAGCTTTTGTCACAAACCGGTCGTTTAGGCATCCTTGCCTTTTTCGAGCCTCGAATTTACAAAGTCATGCGCTTAGGGGTGTGCATTAAATAACTTCCCGTTTTTGAATTCCTGGGTGCACGCTTG
>NZ_CEXWTU010000310.1:0-4655 GCF_982758155.1 Marinagarivorans sp.
TGTCCCCTTAGCTATGATTTTAGAAGCGGGGTGGCTGTTCAGGCTCATCTCATATTGGACAAGGCTTCCTCTTAAGTTTTTTGATATCATCGCCGAAAAATGAAAAGGACTAAAACAATGAATGTACTATGTTGGGGAGCGGTGCTTGTTGCCGCATTGACTGTAGCTGCGTGTGGTGGTTCTGGTGGCAGTGGCGGTAATAATTCGGGGGGTAGCAGCACCAATACCTCTGGTAATTATTCGGTTACCATCGACACGCAGCAGTTAGACTTTTCGGCGGTGCGCAATCAGGGTGAAAACTGCTCGTTTGATGCACAAAGTGTAAATATCCGCTTTAAAGGCGACAGCCTGATTTTGGAGCATCCCCCCGGTGTTGACGATCCTTACTGGCGGTACATACAGAAATTGACCAATGTGACTTCCAGCAGCGCAACGCTCACTGTAGAACCCTCGTTTTATTGTCAGCAGCCGCCGGGCAATTACAGTACCCGGTTGCGCCTGGTGAGTGGTAAACAAGACGGTTCCGTTGTTGTTTATGACGATCTCGTGGTTAATTATTCCGTTGAAGATAATTTAGCGTTTGCTGAATCTGATGATTTAACCGTGGCTATTACAGCCGATGCACTGAAACAAGGGCGCGCTGCCGAATTTAAGGTGGATACCTGGGGTACCGAGTGGCAACTTGTCAGCGATCAGGACTGGCTGATATTTGATCCTGCGGCGTCTACCGGTAACAACAGTCAGGACTATCAAACCGTCAGTGTATCGGTCGACCTCAGCAAGGTGCCTGACGTCAATACCGAAGCCAGTTTTTCGTTGCAAAAAGTCGATGGTACATCGATGGATACCGAGAATATATCGTTTAAGCGGGAAGCCGTTCGAGTGTGGTTGGATCAACGTGCGTTGGCGTTAAGCCTGTTTGATGGTGAAGCGAATACGCAGACCATCTTAAATTTACACAGCAATAGTGCAATCGATTTCTCTACGTTGAATTTAACGGCGGGTGCGGATTGGTTGGTGGTTAATACCAACCGCCGCGAGGTCATTTTTTCGGTGGATAGAGGTGCATTGGCCGCCGGTTTTTATCGAACCAGTGTGAGCATGGCGCAAGATGGCCAGTACGTTGGCCCTGAGTTCCAGGTGGGTTTGTATATTCACGATGGTGCGCTGAGCGCCGAGCGTGAAATTTCTTTACAGCGTGAGTTGCGCAACCCGGTGGTGGTTGCCGATCCGCTTGGGCCCTATGTGTACACCCTGCATTCGCCCACGGTGAAGGTATTTAATATCTATACCGGTGCTTTGGTGGAAGAATTGGATTATCCACAGCAAGAGGGTACTATTTTTGGGGGGCACCACCATCAGTTTCCTCACTATGTCACTGATGACGGAGCGGTTTTGTATGTGAGTAACCAGATCGACCATAGTCTCGCCACCACTGGCGACGAAGAGCCTATTTATCATCGCTACGACCTGGTGAATAAAGTGTGGCTGAGCGATGTGAGCGCCATTGATTATGCAAAGCCGATTGCCGTTCAGGGGCGCATGTATCATCGCAGTTACGACTACCCGCCAGCGCTGGTGAGCGTGGAGGATCGCCAATCCATTTTCTATGCCGAGCTGGAGTGCGGCATGCTGCGCTCGTCGGCGGGTGGTGAATTTTTAAGTCGCATTCATAAAGAAGGCAATGCATTGGGTTACCCCCTGCGTGGCTACGAAGTGATCCAACCCGAAGTATATCTAGAGCTCGGGCAGATGAATTGCGAGGTATTGCACCGTGCTACGTCGCATCAAATTGGCAGTTACTTCGATTATTTGAAAATGGACTTGAGCGCAAGCGGCCAGTTTATGTTATTGGGAAGTAGCTTGCTTGCTTACGATCAGCAGCAAGGGTTTTCGGTGGCAACCTATTTGGCCTTGCCCAGTATCTTTGATGGTACCGACGAGTCGTCACGTATTATTGAAGGTGCGCTTGTAGATGACAGTGGTAGTGCATTTATCGCCGTGGATGAGAGAGGTGTGGCTGAATATATTACCCAGTACAATAAACAGGGTGATGAAATACAAACGTTTCCTGCCGAGGATAAGCTGATGCAGAGTTCGTCTGATGGGCGCACGCTGTTATTGAGCAATTCGCACCTTTACGGCGACGAAAATCCTAGCCTGATTGTGTTGGATAAAACTGCGTCGGCATCGAACGCGCTGTAGTTTTTGGCGAGCTCCCGCGGTCCCCGTGGGAGCTGCTATTATTTCGGTTAAATATCGCAGGCCTGCGTAAATAAACTTGGCCCACCTTCGATGGCACTTTCACCATCCAACCAATGGATGGATGGCAATCCCTTTCCTTTCCATGCGACGAAACCATTTTTCCCCTACCTAAATAACTTTAAAGCTAGCCCTACGTTGGATAGCTTTTTCATTTGGTGAGAGTCTCGATTTCGCTACTTTACCGACCAACGAACCGTCCGATCTTGTAAATATATACCCTTTAGACCCTAAGAATTCTTATGTCCAGAGCTTTATCTCGCGCAAAGGGGGATATAGCAACACCTTCTGCTCTAGTGCGAGGACTTAACATATGCAGCAGTCTTTTAAACACTTTTTTCCCCTAAAAGATATCTTTGGTTCGAGGTCGCCGAAAGTCCAAAATAACGTTCCAGCACCCAAATACCCATCTTCCAATGTCTCCACTAAGTTACTTTAAATAACAGTCGCTTCTTAGAGCTTTGAGGCCAGAAGATATACTGCTACTGCGCCCGTTATTATGGGTAACCCCAGCTCTAGCAATAACCACCTTAAATTTTGGCTTCTCAGAAACAGCTGAAATCGGTTGTCAAACCTTTTCAGTGACTCTGGTATTCTTCGTGATTCAACCGTTTGAGATGCGTTCACTATAGAGCGCTGTAGCTGCTTAATATCAGTAGACACCTTATTGATTGCATTACATGCACTAACAACCTCAGTATTTCCCTGCGCATTTAAGGCTCTCTTTACTTCCGTCTCCCATATTTCGAGTTTGCGAACAATCTCCGTAATAGGGTCCGCTAATGAACCTATTTTTCCTGCTTCATCTTTCCACCAGTTATACAGGCTGCTCTGTCGCGGATCACTTGGGTAATCACCGTGTATTGAGCCGAGTTTTGCTGTAGTCACAAAAGACAACCTTGTTCCCGTGACTCTTAACCCCCATTCCTGAAACGCATCAATACTACACCAAAGAAAATGAACCAGCATGTATCCGTTTAAAATCAAAAGGCCACTCGTTATTGCGGCATTGTCAAGTCCTTTAAATTTTAGACCTAAAATACTTGAGGTTGATTCGATCTCCAAGCCGCCGATAATTAGTGAAATGGAAAGAAAGCTGACGAAAACAAGGTTTCCTCTCAACTTCCTCACGTATTCGCTGAAGTCGGCCGCTACCGGCTCTCCTAGCGATTTCTCTACTTCTTTCATCACTGAAACTCCTTACTCGATTTTGTGTGGTTTCGTCCTACCTTCGAAAAGTAGATAGTTAAAATGTACCAACCTCCTATGTAATTAAACCGCCTGCGTCCATTCGGAAACTGTTGTTAATTGTACGGTATGGGAGCTATCCAGCACCTAAAATACAACCCCACCAAACGGCGATTCAGCAAGTCTCGCGAGATAGCTCTTCCAATTTGTTTTAATTGAGTACTGGAGTGCTTAGTGTTGGCATGTACTTTTTAACTGAATATTCGGCCACGATTTTTCCCCTCTAAGCTTCTGGTTGCTTTTGTCGCCACTTTCTCGCAAATAGCGGCGCGAAACCGTAAGAAAGTCCGGCTAGGATGCAAAAGCTAATCGATATAATAAGAAAGGTTGTACCGTGCGTTTTGAAAAAATAGATATTGGTAATCAAAGCTATGCCAGCAAAGATCCACCATAAATTCAACAATAACTTACTCATAATTTTTACCCTAGATTTTAGTGAGACAGTTTTCTAATTCTTTGGCCATGCTTTCGGACAGTTCAAGAGCAATGTTTGCTAGTTTATCAAACGAATTGATCGGGCTTTATTCAAACGCTCACTTAACTCTTTGGTCAGTTAAGCGGAGTACTTGTACAGGGGTTATGTACTCGATGTACATGCCCACCAAATAACGAGCAACAATCGCTGAAAAGATGCCTGAAGCACCAACGGCCATCCAAAAGACAAGCGAATAGCAATCCTGCGCTAGTTTCTCGAAAGCCCCGATGTAAGGGTCATATCCATTATCTGGTGCGTACGTAAAATACGCAGCGCTTAAAGAGATGGTCGTCAAACAGAAAGCGATAAAACTCTTAACTGCACAAAATCTCAAGCGAGACTTCTTTCCCGACTTTGCCCACTTTGACACGCTTTCTGCCAGCACCTTAGCAAGAGGTGGTAACACCCAAATTGTCACCAAAGCTAATACCGATAAGATCGACCAAATAATAAACATTTTCCAATCTCCTACGATTTGTCCCTTGACGCCGATCGGGTATAAAACAATGACACTATTGCAAGGGCAGAGCCTACCAATAGTGGCGATACTGCATAGATTGAATTCTGAGGAAGGCCTGCATATTTGTTGCTGACATAGGCCAAAACAGAGCCTAAAATTGCCGCAATGATCACTTGTGAGGATAACTTCCAATTTAACTTATTCATATTT
>NZ_CEXWTU010000311.1:0-4654 GCF_982758155.1 Marinagarivorans sp.
TATAGGTCATTAGGGTAACGCATGGAGCAGTTACCGAGGCATGTAACGCTTTGAGTAACGAAGGTAAGGAAGTCGATATCAAGCATTAGTGGATGAAATATTGTTTCCTCGTCCCTTAGCCAAGGCTCCCTATGCAAAGCCAT
This sequence comes from Marinagarivorans sp., assembly GCF_982758155.1. Classification (NCBI taxonomy): domain Bacteria; kingdom Pseudomonadati; phylum Pseudomonadota; class Gammaproteobacteria; order Cellvibrionales; family Cellvibrionaceae; genus Marinagarivorans; species Marinagarivorans sp. The sequence goes on from NZ_CEXWTU010000311.1 coordinate 144, forward strand.
CCTTCAAGTACTTTTCTGCAAGAGTTGTCCCGCTTCAAGTACTTCTGCCAGAACTACTGCCGGGCCATTATCATTATTGCAACGGCCACCACGGTGATGATTCTTGCGGAATCTTCAACGGTACACTGGTTTACTCAAACACATTACGAATCACTGGTTTTGTATGGCCTAACCCCCTGCGCGTTATTAATCGCCTTAGGTTACCGGCAGCTACAATCATTAGGCTTAGGGCTTGGCCACTGGCGCTTCTGGCTGCCGGCCAGCTTACTTTACCTAGCTGTCGCGATACCGCTCGTTATTGTAGGCACGCAACAAGAAAGCATGCACGGTTATTATCAAACACCAGACTTTGACTTTACCACGCACTTTTTAACCACCAGCATTTACCTATTGGGTTGGGAATATTTTTTTAGGGGGTTTTTACTTGAGGACTTACGAGAGAAATTTAAAGAAGGGGCTATTTTGCTGCAACTGATTCCTTTCACGCTACTGCATCTAGGCAAACCGGATATTGAAGCCTTATCGTGTATTTTATCGGGCTTGGTTTGGGGTTACATTTGCTATCGGGGCAACAGCTTTTGGCCGGCATTTTTGATGCATCTATGTGTAAATCTTTGTACGGTACTAATTATCAACCGCTAAACATCTTGCAAAATTTTCGCTGTACGCTTATTTTCATCTCCGAAAATGGAGTAGACAACAATGGTTACTTACACCCTAATTCATGCCAATATCGCCTTAGCCAAGTTCCCTTTCGACAGCCCACAAATGGCGAGTTTTTTTGGGCAGGTAGAGCGTATCAACCAAATTGCTTACGATACCGAAGGCTTCATTGATGAACCCAAACCACTTGATAAAGGTAGCCACTTCAACGAGCCCTACCTCTTAAACTTAACACGCTGGCAGTCTGTTGAGGCACTTAAAAACTTCACCTATAGAAGTGATCACGCGGCGATAATGCTAGCTCGCAAGCAGTGGTTTTTACCGCAAGAAGGCGCCAAATATGTATTATTTTGGCTACCCCCAGATAGCACCCCCACAGAAGCAATCATAGCTAAACGTCTTGCTAAAATTACACAAGAAGGTCCTTCATTAGACGCGTTCAATTTTCAGACCCCATACCCAGCTCCACACTAAACAACAAAATTCAGACACAAAAAACCCAGCACGCGGCTGGGTTTTGGTTCGAGCAAAAGCAATGCCTAACGCGGTTGCGCGCCACCTTTCCAGCCGGCAAAAATATCACCTCGCTTATTCGGCATTTCAAAACTGGTATAGCCCGCCACTTGGCGAATGGTATCCAGTACATCGGTATGGTTAATACTCGGGTGTTGAAAACCATCGCCAATCACTTTAACACTGCCGTGTGGTGAGTTTTTCCAATCAAGTGAACGGCCAGTGACTAAACCCACATTGTTATTCACGCCGCTCGCAAGGAACATAGGAATCCGCCAGTGATCGTGATAGTTACCGTGCCCTAGGTCGGAAACCGTCACAATAATAGTGTTGTCCAATAAGCTGCCATTCACATCAGGCGTATTTGCCAGTTTTTTAATCAAATTAGCCACTTCGGCCATCCACCATTTTTTAGAGGTGGTATGTACCGCTGGCGAAGCGTGTGATGCATCGTGATCACCTACACCAGAACCCGGCACTTTTACCGGCGATACAGAAACCCCGTAGCTAAAGGCCATGGTCTTGGTAATACCGCACGATAACGCAGCAACGGCAATATCTTGCTGTAACTGCGAAGCCATTGGCAGGATATCGGTTTGCGACCAAGCCTCGTCGGTATCGCTTCTGTCAATAATAGGAGCATCGCTAATATCGGGGATGATATTACAAGCCTGCGCCATCATGTCGGAGCCGCCTCCGGCAAAGCTCGCCTCTAGAATAGACAAGGCATCTGAATGCTGCTGCAAACGCTCGCGTTGACCATCGAGGTTACCAATTTGGCTTTGAATCCGGGCTAGATCATTCTTAGCTGCTGATAACATTTGGGTTTCAACACCGCCAGTACCCGCACCGGCATTAGGACCGCCATCAACACTGCCGGCCGCACCGAATAAGCTCGGGTACACAATGCGAGGGTCGCAGGCCGAATCCAGCGAGGTGCCGCCATCGTGGCTAATACGCTTGTTAGCATCGTTGCCCCACATAGTGCCAACGCCCATCTGAACAGAAGGTTTAGTAATACCGTTCGTCGCACGGTTTTCCCAATCCTCTTTACCCATCAAAACATCAATCGATGAATGTGGGTCGTTGGCCACTAAGCGGCCTGTAAGGCTCTTAGCACAACCACCTTCGTGTGTATTTGCAGCACCTTCGTAAGCGATGCCATCAAGAAACACCAAATTGTTGTACACGCTTTGCAAAGGTGCCGTCATACCGGGGAGCGCGCTACTGCCCGCATTTGGGAAAAAAGAATCGCCATCAGCCCCGTTAGGGTGAAATAAGAAAATGGTGCGAATAGGCGCTGTACCATTTTGCGCCATGGCGTTTCTAGCCAACAAACAAGCCAATGGATTAGCAGCTGTTAACGAGCCTGCGGCAATTGCTTTAAATAAACTACGTCGTTTCATTACCGTATTCTCCTAGTTACGCTGCATAAAGTTTTGTGAGGCAACAATTTCTACCCACAAGTCTTTTAAGGATTTCTCTGCTGGATTCCAGCGCGCTACCGTATTGGCAACCGTACAACTATCGGGCTTAGCTTCGCCATCCATCATGCGTTGGAATTGCTCTGCGACACAGGAAGATGCCGATTGCATAGCGCCATCCGATAAAATATCGGATAAATCTTGAAGGTTACTAAATACATGGTTATCTGGGTCAGTCATACGGTTTAAGCCCGAAATAGAACCCGATGCATCTACAGCTGCCCCATTCGCTTCGGCGGTGCGGAAGCCACCTACAGCATCGTAGTTTTCGAAGGCGAAGCCAACTTCATCAATAAACTGGTGACAGGCCGCACAGGTTTCGTTAGCTGAGTGAGCCGCAAAACGTTCACGTGTGGGCTTAGTCGCATCAAAAGGCTCAACCTCACCAACGTTAGCCGGCGGTACACCAAACTCTTGGCATAACAAGTTGTTACGTACCAACAAACCACGCTTAATCGGATGCGATTCATCAAACTTAGAGTTACGCGCTAGCACCGCACCTAAGCGCAATACACCACCACGCTGATCACCTGCTGCAATTTTCGTCATTTCACTACCGGCGCCATTCAAACCATAGAAAGTCGCTAAAGTGTTATCGGCAAAAACCTGATCCCAATTAAGGAAGTCACTCATAGTGTAGCCGTCAGCTAGCAACATTTCCTTTAAGAACATTTCAAGCTCTTGGTCCATCGCCTCTGCAACCTGCCCATTAAAGGTAGGGAAAAGCTGCGCATCGCGATCGATACCGGCAACGGGGTCAATGTGTAACCACTGGCGACCAAAGTGAACAAACTGCTTCTCTGAGCGGGCATCGGAAACTAAGCCATCGACCGCTTGGCGAATTTGCGCCTCATTGCCTAAAGTGTTGCTGGCCGCTTTATCAAGCAATGCACTGTCTGGCGTAGAACCCCAGAAGGTGTAAGCCAATAGCCCGGCAATTTCATACTGTGTAAGGCGACCATCCGAACCAATTTCTGAGCGGTACAAGAAGTTAGGCGAGATCAACATCGCCTGCACGACATTACGCGCACCCTCTTCATCATTGGCTCCGGCTTCAAAGATTGCCGAGTAGTCATCCATTTCGTCGTTGATAAGTGGCCGACGGAAGGCCATGCGACCAAACTTATTCACAAAACAAGCACCCACGTTTTGCTGGTTACAGTTATTAGTGGATAACCAAGGCGTTACATTCGCCACTTCAGCAATGGCCTGCGCGGCGGCCCAATAGCCCTCTAAGCGGGTTGATGTAATGGAGCTCGCATACGCATTGTTATCAAAGCCCTTCACTTCAGTATCCGAACCGATGGTACGCGCTAAAGTTTCGGCGTCGTTGCGGCCAAACAGATCGTTAATCGTATTCACATATTCAAACTTGGTTAAGCCGCGCACACGTCGTGGCAAGGTCGATTCACCCTCATCACACGACACTTTCGGGCGGATAGACCACAAGTATTCAGCAACGGCCGTTGCACAATTACCTACACACTGCTGCCAAGCATTCGGGTTAACTTCCGAGATAGGCATAGAATCATTAATTTTCTTAGTGAGCGACTCTAAAGAGTAATTTTCAAACACAATAGGCTGTGATTCTTGTAAACCATCATTACCGTGGCACGCCAAACAGCCGAAATCTTTATAGGCTTGCTGGCCGTCGAATTCGATATCAGGGTTACCGCCGCCATTATCTAACGTGCTCGCAACATCAAAGAAATAGGCGGAAATATCATCGCCACACCCTTGGTCGCAATTCGTTTTGGGGTTGTTCTTCGGCATCTGGTTATAGATGTAGTCCGCTAAAGCTGTTTGAGCAGAACCGTAATACGACTGGACATCGATAATTAACGGGACAAA
>NZ_CEXWTU010000312.1:0-4580 GCF_982758155.1 Marinagarivorans sp.
AACGGCAGCATTGCCTCGAAAGCCTCATGTGGGTCAATCAAATGGGTGGGGATGCTAGGGGGCGGGCCGATAACTGTCAAGTAATCCGGCAGGCGAGGTCTGAGTTTGTGTCTACACTTACGGAAGTGGTGCCAAAAATCGAGGAGAGTTACGGGCATGTTTTCGTCAATACAAACCAAAATTATCGCTGTTCTAGTTTTGTTTTTTGCGGTGCAAGGTATTGTGCTTATTGGAATAAGCGCAAAACTGGGAGGTGTGTCTGCTAGCTATCGCGAAATTATTGATATGGACTTACAGCAAAAATCTCGCATAGATCTTTTAGGTCTAGAGTTCAAAATGCAGGTGCAAGAGTGGAAAAACGTTTTGCTGCGAGGTCACAACTCCAATGATTTTGATAAGTACTGGGGCAAGTTTGATAAGCAGCATAGTGGTGTTCAGCAGTTAAGTGCAGAGCTGCTGGCAGCAGAGCCTGCCCCGCAAATTGCGACCGAAATACGTAGCTTCAAAGAGAAACATCAAGCGCTTTACCCCTTGTATCAAAAAGGTAAAGGCATCTATCAGAGTCAAGGCTTCGATGATAGGGCTGGCGATGCGGCGGTGCGTGGTATTGATAGGGCTCCTAGCGAGCTTCTATACAAATTGTCAGATGAGTTAAATACTCGGGCGCTGGAGCATACTAAGGTCTTAGATAGGTCGACTCGACACCTAACAAACTGGATTTACGTTGTTTTAGTGCTGATGTCAGTAGTGGCTTGTTTTGTTCTGGCGTTCATCATGAAGATATTATTGGTGAACCCTATAAAACTGCTGCGGGCGCGAGTCGATGAAATGGCATCGGGTGATTTTTCTCGTGAAGTGCCCGTTGGCGGTAGGGACGAAATTGGCATGTTGTCGTTTAGCCTTAATAAAATGCGATTGGAGCTGTGTGAGATGCTCGGCTCTATGGCTTCGGCTTCGCAGCGCTTAACCGACTCTTCCGGCACATTGTCATCGGCGGCACAAGGTATTGATAATGACACGCATCATGCGCAAGACCATGCCGGCCAAATAGCCGCAGCCATGACGCAAATGAGCGCGTCTATTGCCGAGGTGGCGAATAACGCTTCTGTTGCGGCGGATGCAACAGATCAGGCTAATCATGGCGCCGGCGACGGCATGCGCGTTATGGAAGAGGCAATAGTCGCTATTTCGGCTGTGGCTGATGAAGTAACAAAAATATCGGGTGACATGATACGCCTAGAGCAAAACACGACGAGTGTGGGTGCAGTGCTGGATGTTATTAAAGGGATTGCAGAGCAGACTAACTTGCTGGCACTGAACGCGGCGATCGAAGCTGCCCGAGCTGGTGAGCAAGGCCGAGGTTTTGCAGTGGTGGCTGACGAGGTTCGGGCCCTAGCTAAGCGAACGCAGGAGTCTACGGAAGAGATTCACCACATTATTGAAGCGGTACAAAACGGCGCCAAGGCTGCCGCAAGCGGAATGGATGCGGGGAATCATAAAACTGAGCATGCCGTCGCTTTGGCGCGCAATGCGGGCGATGCGATTCGTAAAATTGTGAACGAGATCGATCGGGTGCAAGGGATGAGCGCTCAGATCGCGACGGCCGCGGAAGAGCAGTCGGCAGCGACTGAAGAAATTAACCGCAATGTAGTGAATATGACGACCCTCTCTGAAAAGGCGCACGAAAGTGCAGCACACACGCATGATATCGCCTCGGGTTTGGGTGTAATTGCGCAGCAGTTGCATGGCGTTGCGGCTAAATTTAAGCTTCCCCGTTAGGGGCGCGCACGGAATAAGTTGCTGGAATTTTGGTTTGTGGGTGCTTGCTTGGCGAGGCGAAAATATGGCGTAATAGCCGGCTATTGCAAATATTTTTAACGAAGGCAAGCGTGCACCCAGGAATTCAAAAGCGGGAAGTTATTTCATGCGCGGCCCTTAGCGCTTCTTGCGCCCATCAACAACTACAGCAGCCCTTGCGGGCTGTTTGTAGCTCCGCATTTAAGTTCTTATAACGAATTAATCCTATTTTTAGTTGGTTAAAGCTTGCTCAATGCGGCTTAATTACGTAAAATTCGCGCCCATTTTGCGAGCCTTTCGTTTGGATGTTGGCCCTAGCGGCGCATCAGCAAAAGTCGCAGATATGAAACGGCGCAAGCTTTGTGCTGCTAGCCATGGGGGCTAACGGCTAAAACTTCTCCACGGTTTTTTGAAGATCGATGAAGAGTGCTTCGCGACGTCCAACTCTACTGGAGCATACTTAAATGTACGCAGTAATTGTATCTGGCGGTAAACAACACCGTGTAGAAGAAGGCGAAGTTTTACGCCTTGAGAAAATCGAAGCCGAAACTGGCGCAACTATTTCTTTCGACCAAGTGTTGATGGTTGCTAACGGCGACGACGTTAAAATTGGTACTCCTGTTGTTGGCGGCGCAACCGTTGAAGCAGAAGTTATTTCTCACGGCCGTGGCGATAAAATAACAATTATCAAATTCCGTCGTCGTAAGCATTCGATGAAGCGTCAAGGTCATCGTCAGTGGTACACAGAAGTTAAAATCACTGGAATTAAAGGTTAAGGGGTAGACTATGGCTCACAAGAAAGCTGGTGGTAGTACTAATAACGGACGCGATTCCGAGAGTAAACGTTTAGGTGTTAAACTTTTTGGCGGTCAAGCTGTAGTTGCGGGCAATATCCTTGTTCGTCAGCGCGGCACGCAGTTTCACGCAGGTGATAACGTAGGTATTGGTAAAGATCATACCTTGTTTGCTAAAGCTGATGGCGCTGTTAAGTTTGAAGTTAAGGGTCCTAAAAACCGTCGTTTTGTTAGCATTGTTGCTTAATTGCTAACAAGGCTTGAACGGTAAGACCAAAGCCCCGTCTCTAGAGATGGGGCTTTTTTGTTTGTCATATTAGATTTGTCAGGTGCGGCGTTTAAGTATCTAAAGGCATTGCTCATTGCTAAAGCACTCTATTGCGCGGGGCTTTAGCAATGATTAATGTCCAAATCATTACACTGTTAAGTGGGTAAAAGAGTTATGAAGTTTGTTGATGAAGCCCCGATTTTTGTTCAGGCCGGTAAAGGCGGCAATGGCTGCTGTAGTTTTCGTCGGGAAAAGTATATTGCTAAAGGCGGCCCTGATGGCGGTGATGGCGGTGATGGCGGTTCGGTATTATTGGAAGCAGATGAAAATCTCAATACGCTAGTGGATTACCGCTTTACCAAGAAGTTTACCGCACCAAGCGGTGAGGGTGGGCGCGGCACTAACTGTACGGGTAGCAAGGCCGAAGATTTAATTTTGCCGGTGCAGGTGGGAACCTCTGTTATTGATGACGAGACCGGTGAAGTACTTGGGGATTTAACCAATATCGGTGATCGCATGTTGGTCGCTAAAGGCGGCTGGCATGGTCTAGGTAATACACGCTTCAAGTCGAGTGTAAATCGGGCGCCTCGACAAACAACCCATGGCTCTGAGGGTGAGGCTCGTAGTATTAAGCTGGAGCTAAAAGTGCTCGCAGATGCTGGTATGTTGGGTTTGCCTAATGCGGGTAAATCGACGTTTGTTCGTGCGGTATCTGCCGCACAGCCTAAAGTTGCAGATTACCCTTTTACTACGCTAGTGCCTTCTTTGGGTGTGGTGAGGGTGAATCAATTCCGTAGTTTCGTCGTTGCGGACATCCCTGGCTTGATCGAAGGGGCGTCCGATGGTGCAGGCTTGGGGATTCGTTTCTTGAAGCATTTAACCCGCTGTAGGGTACTTTTGCATCTTGTGGATATTTGTCCGGTTGATGGTTCTGACGCGGTTGAGAATGCGTTGAGTATTACGCGTGAGCTTGAGCGCTTCAGCCCTACGTTGGCCACGCGCGAGCGTTGGTTGGTGCTCAATAAATCGGATTTATTATCGGCTGAAGAAGTTGAGGAGCGCAAACAGAAAGTTGTTGCTGCGCTGAACTGGGAAGGCCCTGTGCATGTGATTTCGGCGGTTAACCGCCAGGGAACTGAGGTGTTGTGCGGTGAGCTACTCAATTACCTTGAAGAGGTTTGGGAAATTGAGCGTGCCGACCCTGAAAAAGCTGAAGCCGAGCAAGTTATGCAAACACAAATGCAAGGTGAGGCTCGAGAGCATATTCAGGCATTGCGTGAAAAACATTTCGCGGCTCGCCGCGCGGCCAAAGAAAAGGCCGGTGAAGATCAAGATGACGATGATGATTTTGACGTAGAGGTTATTTACGCCGAGTAGTCTGCGCTTTTGCTGTGCCCGCGAATGCTAAACGCTGCATTCGCGTTTTTAATCTTTTCTTTTAAGTGATCGTATATTGTTGCGCGCTGCCGTAAAATTGCAGCCTAACAACCCTGTCAATCCGTTCTCCTTGTTGTAGTGAGCATTTACGTGGATCAACCTTCTTCGTCAGCGATAGCATCATCAGCCGAAAATAAGCGCCATTTGGTCAAGGGTAGTCATCGCTGGGTGATTAAGATTGGCAGCGCTTTACTGACTAATGATGGTCGCGGCCTTGATCGCGAAAGTATTGCGGACTGGGGGCGGCAAATAGCGGCTTTAATTAAGTGTGGGCAAGAAGTGGT
>NZ_CEXWTU010000313.1:0-2464 GCF_982758155.1 Marinagarivorans sp.
GGCTGTACTGCGACGGCCCGAAACCCGGCGTGGGTGATCAAGCTCCCAAGGTTTTAGCGGCCGAGGTCGACGACGCTGAAATTGATGAGGTTGAGGGTAAGCTAAAACAAGATGATCCCGGCCCTATTGGTGAAGAGGCTGATAAGGATGATTGAGCTACCGATGAGTGCCTGCCGGCGTTTGGCGGGTAAGCGGCAATACACAAGCTTCCAGCAACCCCCTGTAGCGTCAGGGCGCTTGACGCGAATGGTTGGGCTAACCCTTGAGGCTGTGGGTTTAAGTGTGCCGGTGGGTACCTATTGTGAAATTATTCGCCCAGGGCGACCGCCGGTAGAGGCCGAAATAGTCGGCTTTAGTGCTAGCACAACTTACCTTATGCCTATTCGTGCTGCGGAGGGATTGAAACCCGGCTTGATCGTTAAGCCCGTTAGTGGTGCTGACCGTATTCGTATTGGTGAGGCGAGCTTGGGTCGTATCATTAATGGTTTAGGTCAACCCTTGGATGGCAAGGGGCCGCTAGAAGGCGAGGCGACTCTAGACTTAAAGCCGCAAGCTATTAATCCTATGGATCGCGAGCCAGTTATAAAGCCGTTGGATGTTGGTATTCGAGCGATTAATGCACTTTTAACCGTGGGCGAAGGTCAGCGCTTGGGTTTATTTGCCGGCAGTGGTGTGGGTAAAAGTGTGCTGCTCGGGATGATGACGAAGTTTACCGAAGCCGATGTGGTTGTAGTGGGCTTGATTGGTGAGCGCGGACGCGAGGTAAAAGAATTTATCGAGAATATCCTGGGAGAGGAAGGTTTAAAGCGCTCGGTGGTAGTGGCTGCGCCAGCAGACGAGGCGCCATTAATGCGTTTACGCGCCTCCTACCTTGCGACACGCATTGCGGAGTATTACCGCGACCAGGGCAAAAAAGTACTGCTATTGATGGACTCCCTCACGCGTTTTGCGCAAGCGCAGCGCGAAATATCGCTAGCTATTGGCGAGCCACCCGCAACCAAAGGCTACCCGCCCTCTGTCTTTGCCCGCTTGCCTGAACTGGTTGAGCGTGCGGGTAACGGCACTAAGGGGCAGGGTTCTGTTACCGCTTTTTATACCGTACTAACGGAAGGCGATGACCTGCAAGACCCTATTGCTGATTCGGCGCGGGCCATTTTGGATGGCCATATTGTGCTTTCCCGGCAGATGGCCGAGGAGGGGGTATATCCGGCTATTAATATCGAAGCTTCAATTAGCCGCGTGATGCCCAATATTGTACCGCCAGAGCAGCTGAAAATGATGCAAAACTTCAAACAGTTGCTGGCCGCGCACCGTCAAAATAAAGACTTAATATCGGTGGGTGCCTATGTTCCCGGCGCCGACGCCACGATTGATCGTGCAATCGAGCGGCACCCGCATTTGATTCAATTTATCAGTCAGGGGCTCACCCAAAAAGCACAGTATGCCGAGAGTGCCGCCCATCTTAAAAGTGTTATCGCTGGTCCAGTTCAGGCCAAAAATCAGGGGTAGGGCGCGTATGCTGAGTGCAGGGACTGTTGTATTTTAAGTCGCACGCAGTAGGCGTTGCTAATCTCGCAGGGGAGTAAGCATGTCCGATAAAACAAAGCGAATGAGTTTAATTTTGGAGTTGGCCGAAAAGGACGTGGATTCGGCGGCGAATGAATTTGCTGGCGCAAAAGCGCGCTTAGCCGCTGAGCGAAACAAGCTTGAAGATATTTTAAGCTACCTTAATGACTATGCCGCTGCTAGCGAGGCGGGCAACTTACGCTTATCGTCTGAGCAACTAATGCGACAGCGCGCCTTCATTGGCCAGTTATCACAAGCGCAATCTCAGCAGCGATTACTCATTGCGCAGAATGAGCGCGAAGTCGAGCATAAAAAATCGTTATGGCAAAAAGCCCATCTCAAACAGCGCGCCATGCAAGACCTCGTCAAGCGCATGAGCGATGAAGAGCAAGCGCATGCCGACAAAAGAGAAGAAAAGCTGCTGGATGAGTGGGCGCAGCAGCAATACGTGCGTTCCGAGGCGCATGCTAAATTGCATTAGCCTCCCGCACTTGGCCCTTAGCGGGCCACATCTCTCTCGGGTTAAATGCAAATGTAATAAATGCTTGCAAATTCAAATGATTGGCGTAATATTCGCGCCCAGATCAAGGCGGCTAATTACGTCGTCAACAGACTTGATCTTCTGGTATTTATACCATCTCGGGGCATAGCGCAGTCTGGTAGCGCACCACACTGGGGGTGTGGGGGTCGTAGGTTCAAATCCTGCTGTCCCGACCAAACACTAAGTGTTCACGGTAAGTGATTACTAACTGGGGAAAAACTTCGGCACCAAGCGGGGAAAAACTCCAGTAGAAACAAAAAAAGGCTCGCATTGCGAGCCTTTTTTATGTGCGTTTAAAGCGTAGGCATTATCGATTGGCTGCGTGGTTCGAATTGAGGGCCGCTGTTTGCGTGGCGG
>NZ_CEXWTU010000313.1:2474-4577 GCF_982758155.1 Marinagarivorans sp.
CCGCTGGTGAGCCGGCCGCCACTTTTACCTGGCCGCTGGCTTTTCCTTAGTCAAACCCTCCATCTAGCATTTCCGGTGTAAATACCACAGCAACCTCCTCGTAAGGTAAGTCGTGATTCGCTTGGTACAGTGCAGTCATTGCTGAGCTGCCGTGCGCCATAGCGTGTTGAATAGTTGATATCTCAATTCCGGCTCTACTAGCCATGGCGTCGCTGAGTGAGCGAATCTCATGGAATGTCGGAGGGTTGGGGTGTGCAATCCAAAGGCCGGTAGCATCTCTAGCGTCTCTAAACTGTTCTCCTAGGCGTTCTTTTGTAAGAGTTCCTGTTATTTAATAATATTTAAGTATTATTTTATCCAGAAGTCACTTAAATACGATATCAATCGAATAATAATTTCATATGGTTATGTATTTGTTAAAACTGTTAAATTTCTATTCGTAGGATGTGGTTGTAAATGAGTCGACCGCTATTATCTGGGGGCAGGATCGGCCGACTCGTTCTGCAGGAAATAACTGTTTTTGAGTTCTCTTTGCGTTACGGAAACTAGCTCTCTGTAAAGCCTGCGGTTATTGAAGCGCTCGACCCATTCCTGTGTGGCCATCGCTAGTCTATCAAGCGTTTTTCAAGGTGACTACTTTACGATTAGCTGCTGATTAGGGGCTGACTAATAGGTCTTATAAAGCGAGTATTATTTGTCGCATAGATAGGTAGTCGTGAACGGAATGTATAGCCGACGAATGTCCTTTACGTCATTGCGTCTTGCGATAAGATTGTAGGCCCATCGTTAGCAGTGAGTGCTAAGTACATGGTGTTAGATTCCCTGATTCACACGGAGGTTCTGATTCCAATAGAGCAGCTTCATAGAATCGCTGCGATAGCACCTAATGTTCCGTCAGATATCGGAATGCGTAAAATGGCGATGGTGGTTGCCGGTTGCTATTTTTCGAAATCAGACCCTAATGGTGACTATCCCTATAAATATCCAAACTGTGTCGGTTTACCTGACCCTAATGATGGGCTTGAGCCCGACATTGAATGGCCGTATGAGTCTGAGAGGGTTACGGTATTGTTACCTGAGCGTGTGGTGAATAAATTAACTGTGATGACGTTGATGGAGGAGCGCGGTTACGCGATATTAATGTCGATACTTTATTTTTTAGATGATCCGGCGAAGTTTGGGTGGCGAGTCCGTTAGTCCAAGTTTAATTACATCTGTTACATGTCATTCATTTTGTTTTTGACGGTAACCTTTGGAGGCTGTGTATGAAAGGTTTGCTATCGGCGCTATCGCTTGCTGCAGTGGCGCACAAAGATCAGAGGCGCAAGGGCGGTGGCGCAGAGCCGTACATTAATCACCTTATCGAGGTTGCACACCTGTTGTTCGAGCATGTAGATGAGATCGAAGTTGAGATGTTACAGGCTGCGGTTTTACACGACATTCTTGAGGATACCTCGGTTTCGAAAGGAGAGCTGTTACTGCAATTTGGCTCAAAAGTGCTCGCGTACGTCGAGGCCTTGACTGATGATAAATCGCTTCCACTTTCACAAAGGCGTGAGAAGCAGTTAAGCCACATCGCTCACGAATCAAAGGCCGTAAAATTAATCAAACTTGCTGACCTTTGCAGCAATGTTGCTAGCATACCCCCGTCGTGGAGCGAGAGTAGGGCGGTCGAATATTTAGACTGGTCGCACCAAGTGGCATCAATGTGCTTTGGGGCTAGCGATGCTTTAGCGAAAATTTATAGAGATCGCTACCAAGCAAGCTTGTTGGCAACGCAATCGCAGTTCCTCAATGCTCAAAACGGAGATCAGGCATAGTCGGACGACTTTGGGGCCATCTTACCAGTCGAGATCTGAGTGAGCTTTGATGGAATAGGTTCTACCGATCCAAACCTGAGAGAGCTTCCGGCAGCTTTTACTTTGTGAAGAGCAAGCACCATATTTTTGCAGTGTTAGAAGTCTGTGGACGTGTTCGGCAAATCTTTGAGCCAGTCACGCGAAGGTATGCCCTATATCTTCTATGGCTGCCCGCCATTTGCCACTGTGCCCCCTGTGTCAGGATAGTTGTCACCCCTAAAATTCAAAACACAGGGCGGAATGA
>NZ_CEXWTU010000314.1:0-4550 GCF_982758155.1 Marinagarivorans sp.
CCTGCAGGCCCTCTTCGCCTAATTGGATAAACTATTATTGCCTCGCCCCTAAGGGGCTGTAAGTAAGGAGCTGGTTTATCTATCAAGGTTCAACAACACGGCCGCGGTATATTCGCTTTTTGCGTTGCTGCTCCTTCATCTCTTTTTGCGTTTCCTCGCTGCCACTGAGTGGGCGGCGATCTTCTGTTTGTATTTGACCACGATAAACTCTTACCGTTTGCTTATTATCCAGTGCGGTGGGGTTTTCTAACCTCGCAGGCCAAGGCGTTCCAGCCAAATAAAACAGTTCTTTAGTCAGTGCTTTGCTGACCACGTTAGCGCCAGCATGGTAGTGGTTTTGTAGTTCAGCGAAAAGCTCGGGATTGGCAAGTTTTATGGCGGGCTTGAGGTCTGCAGGGGCTAGCCGGCGAATTTCATAGACCAGTTCGATCATCGATTTAGTAAATTGCATAATGACTGTTTGCCGTGGATTATTGAGAGCATGTATTTAAGGTTGCTAACAATCCATTGTTTTACTGCGGGGGAGCCTAGTGCGTTGTTATCGTCAAGCTGGGTGAGGGGCGGCTTTTGCTAGTTATTGTTTATCGCGCCACTGCCGATGATTGTTCCACTTGTGACGCATTAAATCTACCTTTAATCGCAAAAAACTTGATTGTTTTAAGTGATGTGCTAGCGCTCATTGAGTGAATGGCCGCGCCCTTATAGATGTCGTTTGCGCGTTTATGCCGTTACAATGCTGCTCCAAAGTAATTGCAAATGCCCACTCTATGACAGCCCCTTTTGTACATCTTCGAATACGCACCGAATTCTCGCTTGTAGACAGCATTGTCCGCATCAAACCGCTGATAAAAACGGTGGTCGGCATGGATATGCCGGCATGCGGTATTAGTGATTTAACCAATTTTTTCGGGTTGGTGAAATTCTATAAAGCAGCCCAGGGTGCTGGCGTTAAGCCATTGGGCGGTTGTGATTTTTTACTGCGTATCAACGATGAAACTCCGCCCACGTTATTCACACTGTTTGCCATGAATAACAAGGGCTATAAGAATATTCTGCAATTGATCTCGAAGGCTTATCAAAAAGGCCAGTACGGCGGCCAGGCGTTAGTGAGCCGAGAGTGGGTTGAAGAGTTCAGCGGTGATGTGATTGCGTTATCCGGTGGTCGCGATGGCGAAGTGGGTATGGCTCTAGTTGCAGACCGTGCGGCACAGGCGCGCGAAATGTGTGTTTGGTGGCAGCAAACTTTTCCCGACCGATTCTATATGGAACTGCAGCGTACTGGCCGCGCGAATGAAGAGTTTTATTTACATGCTGCAGTCTCGCTCGCGGCGGAGTTACAAGTTCCTGTGGTAGCGACAAACGATGTGCGCTTTCTAACGGCAGATCAGTTTGATGTGCACGAAGCGCGTGTGTGTATTGGCGAGGGCCGCGCACTGGATGATCCGCGTCGAGAGAAGCGTTACTGTGATCAGCAATATCTTCGCTCGCCGCAAGAAATGGTGGAGTTGTTTAGCGATATTCCCGAGGCTATTGAAAACACCCTTGAAATCGCCAAGCGCTGTACGTTAGACATTGAGTTGGGTAAGTACTTTCTGCCCGAATACCCCATTCCTACGGGCATGACCGAAGCTGAATTCTTTCGGGATCTATGCGCCAAGGGTTTGAATCATCGCCTTGAAAAGCTGATGGATACTACCGCGGCTGACTTTGGTGAAAAGCGTATTCCTTATGACGAGCGCTTAAAGTTTGAGCTGGATATTATTATCCAGATGGGGTTCCCCGGTTACTTCCTCATCGTAATGGACTTTATTCGCTGGGCCAAAGAGCACGACATTCCTGTTGGGCCTGGCCGTGGTTCGGGTGCGGGCTCGCTTGTGGCTTATGTGTTGGATATTACCGACCTTGATCCACTTGAGTACGACTTACTCTTTGAGCGATTTTTGAACCCAGAGCGGGTTTCGATGCCGGATTTCGATGTCGATTTCTGTATGGATAACCGCGATAAGGTCATTGGTTATGTGGCCGATAATTACGGTCGCGATGCGGTAAGCCAGATTATTACCTTCGGTACCATGGCGGCCAAAGCGGTAGTGCGCGATGTGGCGCGGGCGCAGGGTAAGTCTTATGGGCTTGCCGATAAACTGTCTAAAATGATTCCTGCCGACCCTGGCACAACGCTTAATAAGGCCTTTGAGCAAGAAGCACCCCTGCGGGAGTTTTTAGCAATAGATGAAGAAGCCCAAGAAATTTGGGAGATGGCACTGCAGTTAGAGGGCGTTACGCGAAACGTTGGTAAGCACGCCGGTGGTGTTGTTATTGCGCCGACCAGGCTAGTTGATTTTGCGCCTTTGTATTGTGATGAAACCGGCGCTGGCCTGGTGACGCAATACGATAAAAACGATGTTGAGGATGCCGGCCTCGTTAAATTCGATTTCTTGGGTTTGCGTACGCTCACGATTATCGACTGGGCTAAAAAGATGATTGATACGCGGTTAGTCGCCAAAGGCGAGCCGCTGTTGGATATCGCCACGATTGACCTTCAGGATGAGCCAACCTTCAAGCTGCTAAAGCGTGCAGAAACCACCGCTGTTTTCCAGCTGGAATCACGGGGTATGAAGGACCTCATCAAGCGCCTTCAGCCCGAAAATCTCGAAGAAATTATTGCACTGGTAGCACTGTTCCGGCCGGGGCCTTTGCAGTCGGGCATGGTTGATGACTTTATTAACCGTAAACACGGCCGCGCACCGGTGGCTTACCCCGATGCCAAGTACCAACATGAATGCCTAAAACCCATTCTTGAACCCACCTACGGCGTTATTGTTTATCAAGAGCAGGTAATGCAGATTGCGCAGGTGCTAGCCGGTTATTCGCTGGGCGGCGCCGATATGCTTCGCCGGGCGATGGGTAAAAAGAAACCCGAAGAAATGGCAAAGCAGCGCTCGACCTTCCAAGATGGCGCGAAAGATAACGGCATCGATCCCGAGCTGGCCATTAAGATTTTTGATTTGGTGGAAAAATTTGCAGGCTACGGTTTTAACAAATCTCACTCGGCCGCTTATGCCTTAGTCAGTTATCAAACTGCGTGGTTAAAAGCGCATTATCCATCGCAGTTTATGGCGGCGACTATGTCGTCGGATATGGATAAAACCGACAAGGTTGTAACCTTCATTGAAGAAGTGCGCAACATGGGTATTAACCTGTTGCCGCCCGATGTAAATAATGGCGACTTCCATTTTACCGTTGATCTTGAAGACAATATTATTTATGGGCTAGGTGCTATTAAAGGCTTGGGTGAAGGCCCTGTAGAAGCCATTATTGAAGCGCGTAAAGGCGGCCCGTTTAAAGACCTATTTGATTTTTGCGACCGTGTTGATGCGCGTAAGGTGAATAAGCGTGCACTGGAAGCGCTGGTGCGATCCGGTGCGATGGACAACATTGGCCCGGGTGTTGATTTCGATTATGACCGTGCGGTGCTGTGGTCTGCCATTAGCGAAGCCGTTAAAACGGCGGAGCAGAGTGCGAAAAATGCTAGTGCAGGCATGGTCGACTTATTTGGCTCGGTGGTACCGGAATCGGATAATCGTGCCGATGTTTACCAAGAGTTTCGTCACGTTAAGCGACAGTCAATTAAAGAACGCTTAAATGGCGAAAAAGAGACCTTAGGGTTGTATTTAACGGGCCACCCGATTGATGAGTACGATGCGGAATTAAAACACCTGGTATCGTCGCGAATTTCTAGTTTGGTGCCCGATAAAAACAAACAAACGATCGCCGGTATGGTGGTTGCTTTCCGCGTTATGAGAACCAAGCGTGGCGATACCATGGCCTTTATTACCCTTGATGATCGTACGGGTCGAGTCGACTTGGCCATTTTTGCCGATACTTACAATGACCACCGTGAAATCATCGTGAAAGATGCCTTACTCGTTGTTGAAGGGCAGGTGAGTAATGATGATTACAGTGGCGGCCTTAAGATGCGTGCCGATACCATCAGGGGTTTTGATCAGGCACGTGAAGCGCGGGTTTCTGGCTTGCGCTTGCGTTTGGATAATAGTGAATTGTCTGTGGACACTGTAAAGCAACTCAAGCAAAGCTTAACGGCTTTTTCGGGCGGGCAATGCCCAGTGTTCGTGAATTTAAATACGGAATATGCCAGTGCCGAATTGGCTTTAGGTCAGGAGTGGCGTGTGCGTGCAGCCGATGACCTGTTGCAAAGCCTGCGCAGTAGCTTTGGCTCGCAAGCGGTCGAGGTCTTGTACCGTTAACGTTTAGGGGTACGCCCCTTAAGCACACGCCTGTTAATCGCAATAATAATATAAAGCACTGTAGGGCCTCGCTTTAGGGACGAGGAAACAATATTTCATCCACTAATGCTCGATCTCGACATCCTTACCTTCGTTGCTCAAAGCGTTACATGCCAAGGCATGCGCCCCTTTAAGCGCCTCGATAAGAAAGCCGATCGATAACTGCTCCATGCGTTATTCTAATAACCTGCCTCCCTGCAGGCCCTCTTCGCCTAATTGGACAAACTATTATTGCCTCGTCCCTTA
>NZ_CEXWTU010000315.1:0-4524 GCF_982758155.1 Marinagarivorans sp.
CGAAGACCTCAGCCAATAACAACAAGCGGTCTTCTATCCACTGACGACGATGCTCTTAGTTTTGCCCTGTGTAATTATCTAGACCACACAAGAATGTTTTTCTGACGCATCTACTGACACACGACTAAATGGATTTAGGAGGTAGAGCGAAGCAGGAAGCCCGAGCCGAGTGATAATAGGGCGTGGTATCTAGCGAAACCTGAACTTTACGAGCCTTAGTCATGGTGATCACCTAGCGGCAGAGGACAATACCTTAAGCCTAGTGGATGATCGCTTTTTGTCCAGAATTTAGAGTGTATGTCCTGTTAAGCCCGTAGCAAGGATGCTATTGAGCAGTGCATTGGCGACGATGTTCGTAGCTTTGCCCTGTGTAATTATCACGGCCAGACAAGAATGCCTTTCTGACACATCTACTGACACACGACTAAATGGATTTAGGAGGTAGAGCGAAGCAGGAAGCCCGAGCCGAGTGATAATCGAGCGTGGTATCTAGCGAAACCTGGACTTTACGAGCCTTTGTCATGGTAATCACCTAGCAGCAGACGGTAACACCTTAAGCTTAGCGGGTGATCACTTTTTGTCCAGATTTTAGGGTGTGTGTCCCTTTAAGTTACTAAGTTACAAAAACGAGAAAACAATGCCTTCCGAAGAAAAACGGATACCATTACATCCATAAATGATAATTTATGCCTATAATGGACACTATAATATCCAAATAGGTTTTCGTGTATGCGCCTTTCCATTCTTGACGATACTGATGTTAGCCAAGCTTTTGCCGCGCACTTACGCAGCTTACGCAAACAGGCCAAATTGTCGCGCGAGGCGTTAGCTAAACGCAGCTGCGTACCCGCCGCAACTATTAAAAAGTTTGAACTTACTGGGCAGATCTCTTTTCGGCAACTCTTACTGCTGTGGCAATCACTGGATTCCCTTGCGCGACTTTATGAACTTACAAAAACGTCATCCTCACCACGCCAGACAACACAGCCGACCAGCATAGAAGAGGTACTGAAAGGTGGATTTTAAACCCGTTCAAACGCTGGATATTCACCGCACGCTGTCATCCAGTGAAGTGGTTTTCGTTGGTAGGCTGGCACAAAATCGACAAGGTGTTTTTTTTCAATACGATGAAAATTACATTAGACAATTTGGCAACTTGTCGCCTTTTAGCCTGCATGAAGACTTACAGCTGCAGCAATCCCCCCCAAAACCCCACCAAGGTATTCATGGCGTTTTTGGCGATAGCCTTCCCGACGGATGGGGTTTGCTACTGCAAGATCGCATTTTTCGGCAGCAAGGTATTTTACCGACACAAATCACAGCAATGGATCGACTCGCTTTTGTAGGACACCAAGGAATGGGGGCTTTATCGTTTACACCTATATCTGATTTTTCGCCAGATGAAGACTCAGCTATTGATATCGCCGCCCTAGGATTAGAGGCGCAAGCGCTATTTGATCAAACCCTATCCGGTGACTTAGACAGCAGTACTCATAAGGTACTAACAGCATTGGTTGCAGCCGGTAGTTCGGGCGGCGCCCGACCCAAAGCGCAGATTTATATGGCGGCAGGCGATACTAGCCACTGCCGCACCCGTGCAAAAGCTGGCGATGAAGCTTGGCTCATCAAATTCACCTCAAAGAACCTCCCCCTCGGTCACGAAGAGGGCCTGTGCGAAGCGGTGTACTTGCAAATGGCAGAGCGAGCGCAATGCCAGCCGCCAAGCTGGCAATTGATTGAAGCGCCCGCATGCAGCGGTGCAGCGGCTTGGCTAGCCGTAAAACGCTTTGATTATTTGGCAAACGCAAACGCCAAGGGCACCGGTCGCTTACATATGCACAGTGCGTGCGGCCTTTTGGATGCGGACTTTCGCAGTCCAAGCCTCGATTATTTAGATTTAATTAAAGCTAGCCGCCAACTTTGCCAATCACCTGCGGCAGGCCAATTGCAATTTCGCCGCGCCATCTTTAATTTATTTGCCGCCAACCAAGATGATCACAGTAAAAACTGGGCATTTTTACAACAAGATGATGCAAGCTGGCAGCCAGCCCCCTTTTATGATGTGACTTTTAGCCCCCACCCCTTCAATGAACACGCCACCGCTTTTGCTGGGCATGGGAAAAAGCCGCCACTAAAAACTATGCAAAAGCTGGCCGCTAGTGCTGGCCTTGCATCATGGAAGGATGCAAAAAACTGTATAAAAGAGGTACTGGAAGCCATTGATGATTTTGAGCATCTTGCCAAACAACACAACATCAGCAAAGGAACCCAGTCCGCCATAACTAAAACACTTTTGCTGCGCAAAAAAGAAAATGCCGAACTAATAACCAGATAAATAGAAGTACTTATTAAGGGGCGAGGCAATAATGGTTTGCCAAATTAGACGAAGGCACATGCCGGGGCCTATATGGACATCAATGTCATTAGCTTAAGGCGAATTTAAGCGGTAGGCGGAGATTTTTCAGGACCCTCTCGCGCCGGGAGCGCGTGTGGAGCGCCCATGGATCGGTTCAAGCGAGTCCAGAAAAATTATCGGTTGCCGCTAAGTTAATGACATTGGTATGGACATAGGTCATTAGGGTAATGCAGGAAATAACCAATTCGCCTTTTTGGTGAGTATGATTCGAGCCCGCCTGAATAATTACTAGAAAAATTACATACCCGCCATACAGGCGAAAAAAAAGACCCCTAAGGGTCTTTTAGATTAAAAGCCTAAACTACTGACGCTGAAGTCGGTTTAAACCATTTAAAGCCGCAACACGATAAGCCTCGGCCATTGTCGGGTAGTTGAACGTGGTATTCGTGAAATAATTAATATTATTCGCTTCACCGGTCTGGTTCATAATGGCTTGGCCAATATGTACAATCTCGGCGGCTTCGGCACCAAAGCAGTGAATCCCTAAAATTTCTTGCGTATCTAAATGAAACAGAATTTTTAGCATTCCCACTTCGTCACCACTGATTTGGGCGCGCGCGGTATCTTTAAAGAATGCGCGACCCACTTCATAAGGCACTTTAGCAGCCGTAAGCTCAGCCTCTGTTTTACCCACTGAACTGATTTCTGGCAGGGTGTAAATTCCCGTTGGGGCGTCGGTGACTCTACGGACCGTTTTTTGGGTAATAGAATCGACAACCGCACGGCCTTGGTCATAAGAGGCGCTCGCCAAGCTAGGCCAACCAATGACATCACCCGCCGCGTAAATAGTGGACTGCGGCGTGCGGTATTCATTGTCTACATCGATCTGACCACGGCTATTAGCTTCAAGCCCAGCATTAGTTAACTGTAAATCTTCGGTATTACCTGAGCGTCCGTTACACCACAATAGAGCATCGGCTTTAATGCGCTTGCCCGACTTTAAGTGTACCGTCACCATTTCGGCGGTTGCATCAACGCTATCAAACTGTTCTCCATGGCGAACCAAAACACCTTTATTGCGCAAGTGGTAACTCAACGCATCGGTAATTTCAGTATCTAAGAAGGACAGTAAGCTATCGCGGTTATTGATTAAATCGACTTTAATACCTAACCCCGAAAAGATAGACGCATATTCGCAACCAATAACACCCGCACCATAAATCACTAAAGTCCGCGGGGTATGCGCCATCTTCAAAATGGTATCGCTATCGTAAATGCGCGAGTGATTAAAGTCGATATTGGTCGGGCGGTAAGGCCTAGAGCCTGTTGCGATTAAAATATTTTTTGCAGTAATATTATCTGTAGGGCTATCCGGGTATTCCACGGCAACAGAGTTAGGCGATGTAAAGTGCGCCAAGCCCGAATGCACATGAATACGGTTGCGCATAAAGTAAGCTTTATGCATTGCCACCTTACGAGGAATAATCGACTTAGCCGCTTGCAGTACCGCAGGGTAAGTAATGGTATTAAACGAATTCAAATGCAACATTTCGGGTTGCTTACGAAAGTTAATTACCTGTTTAACAACATGCCTTAAAGCCTTGGAGGGGATTGTCCCTTTGTGGGTACAGTTGCCGCCTAAATCACTTTGCGCATCAATCACACCAACCGTCATTTCTGACTTAGTCGCTGCCATTGCCGCCGCCTCACCTGCTGGGCCAGCACCAATCACTAACAGATCATAATCATAATCAGCCATTACGTTTTCTTTTCACTCCGATATATAGGGGTTAACTGCCTCTAAGCGGGCGGTTTAATATTGATAGCAAGCTTGCGCTTAAAATATTACTTTTTGCTGGTCGCATCGTAAGCCAATGCCTCTTTTTCAGACTCTTGGCGCTCTTGTTCATCTTCACATTTTTTGGTATCACCGCCGCAAATGTCGCAAGCAGTATCCATATTTAAAGCCGCCATACCGCCGCACGAGCCTTTAATGGGCTTGCCTTTCACAATAACGCCCACAGCCATGCCCGCAATCATTAATGCAATAAATACAAAAGCTAAAACAAACGTAATCATAATGTTTACCTCGAAGTAAAAGTTAAGGGCCGAGGAAACAATACTTTATCCAATAATACTTGCCTCCCACTCCCTCAACAGCGTTGCTC
>NZ_CEXWTU010000316.1:0-4502 GCF_982758155.1 Marinagarivorans sp.
AAGGGGCGCATGCCGGGGCATGTAACGCTTTGGGCAACGCAGTTGAGGAAGTAGGGGGCAAGTATTATTGGATAAAGTATTTTTTCCTCGGCCCTAAGCTTTTAAGGCGCGCAGCTACTTTGCTGCGCTTTTTTGGCAAATCGGCTGTAGAAAATTATCAATGTCTTGCAATGTGGGCGCAAGGAAGTGCAACCCTCGGCTGGTCGCAACAATAATATCCTTATGGCTCACTCCAGAATAAATATGCTTTTGTGTCGGCACGCCAGCTTCCTGAAGTTTTTGTTGTAACACGGTTGCCGATTCGGGCACCACAATCGTGTCGTCTTCACCATGTAATAGAAGTGTTGGTGGGTTGTTTGTGTGGATGTGGTTAACGGCTAATGCTTGTATTTGTTGTGCTGGATTTTCGCCAAACATATCTAGCCAGCGCGTTTTTTGCGAGGGCAAAAAGAAGTCGTGCGGTCCCGATATCGAGACGTAGCCTGCGATCTGTTTTTTATCTAATCCTATACCGTTTAAATAGCTTGGGTCAAAGCTCACCAAACCGGCGAGCATCGCGCCAGCGGAGTGTCCCATTAATATCAGCGGTCTATCCTCCGCTAGCTGCTGAACTTTTGGGTGGGTAATGCTTAAGGCAAAATCTTCTACAAAAACAGGGAATTTCACTTCAGGGTAAAGGCGGTAGTTTGGGATAACCACCGAATGTCCTAGGCGCGCTAAGGCGGCCCCCACGAAACCATACATGGCTTTGTCTCCGCTATCCCAACTGCCGCCATAGGCAAAAATAACAACGCAGCCGTCGCGCTTCTTTTGGGGGTGATAAATATCGAGCCGTTTCCTGCCGTGCTTGCCGTAAGGGATATCAATTTCTGCTCGGTACTTAGCGGCATTATTTAGCAGGTTGAGAAAACTTGTAGGGGAGCAAGCTGAGATAAGCGGCAAAAGAAGGCATGAAAATAGCATGCGAGCTGTAAACGAAGGTTTGTCTGACATACTTGTTTCTATTAGGGTGTTGTTGGGCGATTTTGTACCGAGCGCGAAGCTGATATCTTGGATTGTTGTATTAGATTACCTTTTTTATCCCGAGTAGTCTCTTGCAGGGCGTAAAGACACTTTGTCTGCGGCGGTAAATTGATTACACTGCATCAACATTTAACCAAGGATAAAACAATGTTTAAAATATTGCATGAAAGCGAGTCGTTAGGGACAACGTTATTTGAAAGTGGCGATCCTGAGGCTCGTACGGTTTCGGGCGCCTTTAACAATCTTGGTGGTGCGATTGCGTTAAGTGCCTGGATCGTTTCGAATGGCGGCACAGAGGATGGCGAGGCTGTCTTTATCGTATTGACCGATGCTTTTTCTGTGACAACGGCAGATGGCGTAGCGCTCGATATTAAAGAGGGGACTTTAATTACTGTGCCTGATGAAGGTGAAGCCTATATTGAAATCGTTCTTAATGATGCGCAGGATTATCAGCAGTATTTCCCAGAGCATGTATCCGCTGTGGTTTCAAACGTGTAGCGATCTAAGTCTGTTTTTACCCCATAAAAAACGCCGCATTTCAGCGGCGTTTTTTTATGGGGTTATGGTAATGGTATTAGTCGTCCAGTTCTGAGCCGAGTAATATGCCGCGCAAGGAGTTCGGTAGCGCTTCTTCAATCATAATGTCGGCAAATTTACCAATGAGCTCAGGTTGATCGCAGCTGAAGTTTACGACGCGATTATTCTCGGTGCGGCCCGAGAGTTGGCCTGGATCTTTTTTAGAGTATCCGGTCACCAGGACGCGCTCGGTATTGCCGACCATCTTACGGCTGATTTCTTGAGCTTGCTGAACAATGCGGCGCTGCAGTATTTGTAGACGTTCTTTTTTCTCGGCAGGGGAAATGTCATCGGCATAGCTGGCAGCCGGTGTTCCGGGGCGAGGGCTGTAAATAAAGCTGAACGAGGTGTCGAAGCCGACGGCTTGAATCAGGTTCATTGTTGCTTCGAAATCTTTTGCGGTTTCGCCGGGAAATCCGATGATGAAGTCTGAGCTGAAGCTCATGTTTGGGCGCAGGGCTTTAATACGGCGAAGCTTCGATTTGTACTCTAGCGCGGTATGGCCACGTTTCATGGCCATAAGAATGCGATCAGAGCCGCTTTGTACGGGCAAGTGAATGTGGCTGACGAGCTCTGGTACTTCTGCGTACACATTAATCAGGCTGTCGGTGAATTCCACGGGGTGTGATGTGGTGTAGCGAATGCGGTCGATACCGTCGACTTGTGCGACCAAGGTGATTAGCTCGGCAAGGTCTACGATGCCGTCTGGGTCTTCGCCGCGATAGGCATTGACGTTCTGGCCTAAAAGATTGATCTCGCGAACATTCTGGCTGGCTAAGTGCGCAACCTCTTGCAGTACATCTGCGGCTGGGCGACTGACTTCTTCGCCGCGAGTGTAGGGCACTACGCAAAATGTACAATATTTAGAACAGCCTTCCATTACCGATACAAAAGCGCTAACGCCGTTGGCTTCTGGTTGTGGGAGATTGTCGAATTTTTCAATTTCGGGGAAACTGATATCGACCAGCACGGTGCCGTCGGCTTGAGGCTTCTTGTCGATCATTTCGGGTAGGCGGTGAAGCGTTTGTGGGCCAAAGATGAGGTCGACAAAAGGTGCGCGGTCGGCAATGGCTTCGCCTTCTTGACTCGCGACACAGCCGCCAACGCCGATCACCAGGTCTGGATTCTTTTGTTTAAGGTGCTTCCAGCGGCCGAGCTGATGAAAAAGTTTTTCTTGCGCTTTTTCTCGAATGGAGCAGGTGTTAACCAGCAGTACGTCGGCTTCTTCGGGGTTGTCGGTGGGCACCATCTCGTGCGATTCGCCCAATAAATCTCGCATACGAGACGAATCATATTCATTCATTTGACAGCCGTGCGTCTGAATAAACAGCTTTTTAGTTGGCTTAACCGGTGTTTCTGGTGTGGCGGGCGCGGTGGCTTGCTCTGACATAGGAGATGGCTCTGGTAACACAAAAAAATGAGCGCACATTATACGCAGCTTAGGTCGGTCTTGCATGGTGTGCTTTGAGTAAAGGTGAAATATTAATGTTTAATTGGGCTACACATTTCTGTATATGCGTTGGTTTTATGTCGTAAGCTTGGTAATGTGCGCTTGTTTTTCGTTCTACAGCCCTAATTTTGGGGCTGAATGTGTTTTTGAGAGTTTTTATGGCCAGTACCCCCATTTATAAAGTGATTTTTTATAATCAAAACCAAGTCTTTGAGGTTTTCGCTCGTGCGATTTTTCAAAGTGAAATGTATGGTTTTATTGAGGTTGAAGAGTTTGTTTTTGGCGAGCGATCGCAGCTTGTGGTCGACCCTAGTGAGGAAAAGCTCAAAAATGAGTTTGCCGGCGTGATGCGTTCTTACATTCCTGCGCATTCGGTGATCCGTATCGATGAAGTCGAAAGTGAGGGTGCGGTGAAGGTGATTGATATAAAACCTGGTGAGAAGTCCAATATGGTGCCGTTCCCGATCATGAACCCTAAGCCTGATTAGTATGCCGCTGAATTTTCGCGTTCAAGGTGAGCTAAATGACGATGCGTTACCGATTGTATTGGTGCATGGATTATTTGGTTCTATGGAGAACCTTGGCGCATTGGCTCGTTCGTTGTCAGCTCACTTTAGGGTTTATAGCGTAGATTTACCGAATCACGGGCGATCTCCGCATGTCGATACTATGACGTTATCGAGCATTGCGGGTGCGTTGCTTGAGTGGATGGATGAGCAAGCAATTGCGCAGGCCTTTTATATTGGGCACTCGCTGGGTGGTAAGGCGGTAATGGAGATGGCGTTAATGGCGCCTGATCGGTGCCTTAAACTAGCGGTTATTGATATTGCCCCCGTGCACTACGAACCGCATCATCTCGCGGTATTTGACGGGCTGCTGTCTATTAGTCCGGCCGAATTATCCTCTCGTACTGCCGCTGATGAAGCCTTGAAACGCTTTGTTCCTGAGTCGGCAGTACGCAGCTTTTTACTTAAAAATTTGCAAAAAAACGAAGTCGGTTTCGTTTGGCGAATGAATTTACCGGCTATTCATCACGATTACCCGGCGCTTATAGCGGCCAACCGTGAGGCAAAAACGCCCTTTGAGGGGGAGGTTTTGTTTGTTAAGGGCGGCGATTCCCCGTATATATTGGAGTCGCACCGCACGGCGATTCTTTCTCGATTCCCTAAGGCTAAAACTCGCGTTGTGATGGGGACTGGTCACTGGCTGCATGCCGAAAAACCAGACCATGTTGCCCAGATATTACTTCGATTTTTAGTGCCGAAGTAGGGTTTTTGCTGTTCCGCTTTGTGAAAACCACCAATGCTAGTCGCGTTGGTCTATTCTTAGGGGCGAGGCAATAATAGTTTGTCCAATTAGACGAAGGCGCCTGTTTTCTCAGCAAGGCGCTCGAAGGGACGCATGCCGGGGCATGTAACGCTTTGGGCAACGCAGTTGAGGAAGTAGGAGGCAA
>NZ_CEXWTU010000317.1:0-4429 GCF_982758155.1 Marinagarivorans sp.
GCAAGCGTGCACCCAGGAATTCAAAAACGGGAAGTTATTTAATGCACGCCCCTTAGTGATGCCCTTGAGCAAGTTGACCTTCTTCTAGTAGCTCGCAGCGCCCATATTCACAGGCAATTGTAAATGTGGGTTTTCCCCAGCAATGTGCGGTATACGTTTCTAGTGAGTACTTTTGATGCGCTAAAGTGATTGCGTCGCTGTTCATATTGCAGCCTGCATTCTTCGCGACTAGTTCGGCGGTGTATTCATGTTGGCCGTGGAGCTTGGTGCGGTGGTACTTTTTGGGAAGCCATGTTCGAGCCAGTAGGCCGCTATTGGCTTGGTATTCCACTTGTTTTGTCATGTCGACGATTGCTTCATCGAGCGCTTCTTGTACGGTTTCTCTAACGACATGAGTCCCCATGGCCGTTCCTACTAGAGGAATAAAGTAGCCTGCAATACCTGTCCCCAGGCGCGATGCGCTTAAAAAAGAGGATTGGCCCCCACTGTGAAGCGTTGTAATTTTGTTGCCGCTGGCATCTAAGATATCCAGTTTTATTTCGATGCTGGCCTGCATGGACAATTTTTCGATGTCTATTTGGGTAATTTTAGGCCGAACAATCAAGCCGCATTCATCGCAACTATTCCCAATTTTTGTGCTGCGGTAAGTTTGTGCCATTACGTCGCTTATGGCATCAGGGAGTGTTTGGTTGAAATCAACTTGCCAGCTGTTTAGCAGGCCCACAACAAAGAGTCCGGTTTCTTCATATTGCTGTTGGTGCGCCACAGATGGGGGCTGAATTAAAACGTGGGTATTGATTCCTGTACTAACAACGGCGCGCTCTTCAAATGCAGAGTGAGGCACGTGAACGAGTTGAGTACATCCAGCAAAAAAAAGGCAGGCTAGAAGGCTAACTAATAATTTGTATACAGGCATAGGTACATCAAAGACTAGTTTTTGGCATTGCTATAAATGCCTATTGTTATTTTGGCGTATATGAATTGCGGGTTTATACCCTGCTTCATATAAGCGGATTTATCTAGTCCTTCAGTTCTTCGAGTGTATGACGAATATGGCTTGAGTGTGAGTGCTAGCCGATAGAATGCGGCCGTTTTGTGATGAGCTTGACGTTTGTTTCTTTGGCGAGGCGGTTAACTTGGCTAATGTATTTATTGGCGTCGCTTCAGCAGCGTGAGTAAAAACAGACCGCTAGCCGCAAGCACAATGCTGGGGCCCGCGGGAGTGTTGTACCAAAAAGAGGCCCACATACCAATGGCTACAGCACTTGCACCAATTAATGCTGCTCCGATGGCCATAGTTTCGGGGGCGGAAGTGAGGCGGCGGCTAGCGGCGGCAGGCACAATTAGCATTGCGGTAATCAGTAGTACGCCGACAACGCGCATGGCAAATGCAACCACAATGGCGATGGCCATTAGCAATAGAATTCTCATCAAGTGGACAGGAATACCTTCGACCTTGGCAAGATCTGCATCAATCACCATTAATAATAACTTACGCCAAAATACCGCGATAAGGGCTAGAACCGAGGCGCAAACTGCGATGATAAGATAGGCATCGTTGCGGCTGGTTGTGAGTAAATCACCAAAAAGATACGCAAATAAATCGACAGAGCTACCCATCAAACTAACGCTGACTAACCCTGCCGCTAGCGCCGAGTGGGAGAGTAAGCCAAGCAGCGCATCATCACCTAGGCTGGGCTTTTGCTGCAGTAAAAAAAGTAGGCCCGCCAGCGCCATGCAGCACAGTACGATTGCGAGTGTGACGTTGATGCTGGCAAACAACCCCAGAGCAACACCCAGTAACGCGCCGTGAGCTAAGGTGTCGCCAAAATACGCCAGCCGCTGCCAAACCACAAATGAGCCCAGCGGGCCTGCAACTGCTGCGATAGCAAAGGCCGCTAGCAGCGCGTTAATGAGAAAGTCTGGCATAGGTATCGGCTAGTGTTTGTGAGTAGAGTGGTCGTGTTGGCAGCTATGTTGCCCGGCTTCAACGACGTCGCCATGAATATCGTGTTGATGATCGTGGTTGTGGGTATAGATGGCGATATCTTCAGCCGCTTGCTTACCAAAAAGCTGTAAGTATTCAGGATGCTGGCTTACGCTTTCGGGTTCGCCGTGGCAGCATACGTGTTTATTCAGGCACAAAACTTGGTCTGTTTGCGCCATGACGATGTGTAAGTCGTGAGAGACCATGAGTACGCTACAGCCAAGCTCGTTACGTAATTGGCCTAGTAGGTGATAAAGCTCTGCTTGGCCGGCAACATCCACGCCTTGCGCGGGTTCATCCAATACGAGTAACTCTGGTTTATTCATGAGTGCGCGTGCCAGTAGCACACGCTGCATTTCGCCACCGGAAAGCTTTTGTACCGGTGTTTGCAGGAGGCATTCAATATCAAGTCTTTGCACGGCCGCTTTCAATGCGCTTGCCTTGCCGCATAACGATAAAAAGCGCTGCGTGGTTAGGGGTAATTGTGGGTCGATGGTTATTTTTTGCGGCATATAGCCAATGCGAAGCTTAGGCTGGCGTTCAATTGCGCCGCTTGTGGGGGCCTGCAAGCCAACGACAATACTGACCAAAGAACTTTTCCCTGCACCATTCGGCCCAATCACGGTGACAATTTCACCCTTGTTCAGGTTTAGGTTGATACTCTGTAAAACAACGTTGTCGTTAAAGCTCAGGTTAATATCTTTGAGTTGTATCAATGGACTTGGTGAGGCAGGCATGGCGCAATCAGCTAATATGAAAGCGCCAAATGATACACTACAACATTTTTAGATGCGCGCCTTGCTGGCGCTGTAATGGGTGAAAGTAGAAATGGGTTTTATGACCTTTGTAATTTGTGGGGCCAGACATTGGTTTGGTAGCAGCGTACTACTGGGGCTGTTAATGGTTTTAGCCGGTTTAGCAAATGCGCAAAGCGACACGGCGCTTAACCCTTTTGCACCTAAGCCAACAGTGGTTGCAACTATCAAACCGATAGCCTTATTAGCGCAAAGCGTTGCTGGCGATGCCTTTAATGTGGTGACGTTATTGCCGCCTAACGCAAACCCCCATGCATTGGCTATGACTATTGCAGACCGGCAGCGCTTAGAAGATGCAAGCTTAGTGCTATGGCTGGGCGCAGGCTTTGAGCGCTTTTTGACAAAACCGATGAAGCAGCGGCAAAGCGCGCAGTTAGAGCTTGGCTTGCTTGAAGGGCTAAGATGGCCCGCCCAATCGCCGACAGATTTACACTTATGGCTCGACCCTCATAACATTGCGTTGGTGTTAAAGGCCATTACTGTTGAGTTAACGCTGATTGAGCCTTTACATAAAGCCGTGTTGGATGAGCGGTTAGCACGAGCCTTGAGTGTCCTGGCTCAGCAAAAAGCTGTAATACAGCGGCAACTCGATGCGTTTAAGCAGCGGCCATTTGCAGTAAGCCATGATGGTTATGCTCATTTTGTTGAGGCTTTTGGTTTGAACCAGTTAGCGGCCGCTACGCGCTTGCCCGAGGAGCAGCTTTCAGCCCGCCGCATGTACGATTTACAGAAATCTTTAGCAGGGGCAAGCTGTCTGATAGTGGAGCCTGGCGATCACTCCGGCGTTAAGCTTGCGGCGGCGCTAGGTTTGCAAGCTGTAGAGGTAGACCCTTTGGGCCGCTCCTCTGAAATCACCTCGATAACCGCATTATTGCAGTCTTTAGCCGCTGGTTTTAAGCGTTGTTTGGATAACGCTTAGGGCGATGCGGCCACCGGTTTATAGTTGGACGTTGATATCCCATTGATAAAAGAAAGTGGGCGATAGCGGTGGTGTTATTTCTAGCGTGAGCACATCAAGCCCCGTTTCTTCTGGCGCTTTGTAGGTCACATTGTAGGGGCCTGTTGGCATGTAGGTGTCGGTCACTATCCAATTGGCATTACCGATAATCTTACCGTTGTCAGCCTTAAAAGCGATTGTTGTGCCGACCGGCAGAGGATTTCCTAGTGGGCAGGCGGCTAGGTTACTACTGGCATTGGTATTTCCATCAGAAAGGTATAACCCTCCTAAGCTAAGATTCCCATCCGACTGAACGTTAAAACTGTCCGTCGCGAAATCACCTGGGTTGCATGGCGTTGGGAGGCGGCCGTCACTCAAAATCAACATTATTTGCACGCCAAGGTCGATGAAGTCATCGCTCGTATCGCACAGCATGCTGTGTTTACAGTTCGGCCCACTCCATAGGTTATTGCCTTCTGTTCTTGCTCCGTCATTATTGGTATCGGCGAAGTGTTCGCCTTGGTCGTATTGGCCGTTATTGTTATTGTCGGAGTAGGGTTCGCCTTTTTCGTGTAATTCGGGCGTAAAAATATCGCCATCATCAAAAACTTTATTACCATTATTGTCGATAAACCCTTCACCGCCTTTGATTGAAGCAAAAATTTGTATCTTCCCGTTGGCTGGTTGTAG